>CAIWTL010000468.1 GCA_903915555.1 uncultured Micrococcales bacterium
AACGACGACTTCATCCGCACCACGGAGGAGCGGCACCGGCGCGGGGTCCAGCACTTCTGGGAAGTCCTGAAGAAGTCGGGCCAGGTCTATCCGGAGGCCTATGAGGGGCCCTACTGCGTGGGGTGCGAGGAGTTCAAGGTCGCGGCCGATCTCGAGGATGGGCAGGGGGAGTACGCCGGCCAGCAAGTGTGCCGCATCCATCACCGTCCCGTGGAGCAGCTCAGCGAGCAGAACTGGTGGTTCCGGCTGTCGGACTACACCGACGCCCTTCTGGAGCACTACGAGCGCCATCCGGACGCCGTCGCGCCCCGCAGCGCCCACAACGAGGTCGTGTCCTTCATCAAGCAGGGCCTGTCCGACATCTCGATGTCACGGTCCAGCGTCTCGTGGGGGATCCCGCTGCCCTGGGACGAGGACCAGGTCGTCTACGTGTGGTTCGACGCCCTGCTGAACTACATCACCGCGATCGGTTACGGCGACGACTCACGCAAGGAGTTCTTCGACCACACATGGCCGGCGGACGTCCACCTGGTCGGCAAGGACATCCTGCGCTTCCACGCCGTCTACTGGCCCGCGATGCTCATGGCGGCCGGTCTGCCCTTGCCACGCCAGGTCTTCGCACACGGGTGGCTGCTGGTGGGCGGCGAGAAGATGTCGAAGACGAAGTTGACGGGTATCGCTCCCGAGGCGATCACCGACGTCTTCGGGTCGGACGCCTTCCGCTACTACTTCCTGCGGGCCATCAACTTCGGCGCCGACGGCTCGTTCTCGTGGGAGGACATGCGCGACCGGTACACCTCCGAGCTCGCCAACGGCCTGGGAAACCTGGCCTCCCGCTCCGCGGCCATGATCGGCAAGTACTTCGACGGTGTGCTTCCGGCGCCCGGCAACTACAGCAACGCCGACCTGGCATTGCAGGACCATCTCGCCGCGGCCGCTGCCGACGCCGACGCCGCCATGATCTCGCTGGACTTCAGCACCGCCATCGCCGCCGTGCGCGGATACATCGAGGCCGTCAACGGCTATGTCACGACACAGGAGCCCTGGGTGCTGGCCAAGGACGAGGCGAAAGTCGAGCGTCTCGCCACCGTTCTCTACACCGTCGCGGAGTCACTCCGGGCCATCAGTGTCCTCTACTCCCCGATCATGCCCCGGTCGATGGCCGCGCTGTGGGAGTCGCTCGGGGCGGCATCGTCCGTCGGGCCGTTGGCGGATCAGAGGGTGACCGAGATCGGGTGGGGCGTGCTGCCTCCCGCCACCGAAGTCACGAAACCCGCTCCGCTGTTCCCACGCCTGCCCGACGAGGAGTCGTCGTGACGTTGCCGGTAGCGCCTCCCGAGCCGCTGCCCGGGCCCGTCATCGACTCCCACTGCCACCTCGACATCACCACCGAGTACTCGGGTCTCACGGTCGGGGAAGCCCTGGCCGCGGCCGCCGACGTGGGCGTCTCCGGGGTCGTGCAGGTGGGTGTGGACCTCGAGTCGTCGCAGCGCGCGGTGGACCTCGCCCAGAAGCACTCGCAGGTACTGGCGGCCGTTGCCCTGCACCCGAACGAGGCGCCGGGCCGGTCGACGTCGCTCGACGAGGACATGGCTGCGCTCGAGCGGATGGCCACCCACCCGCAGGTCGTCGCCATCGGTGAGACGGGTCTCGACCACTACCGCACCGGTCCCGACGCGCGTCCCGCCCAGGAAGCCGCGTTCCGCGAGCACCTCCGCCTCGCCCGCCGCCTGGGACTCGCGCTGGTGATCCACGATCGGGACGCCCACGAGGATATCCTGCGTGTCCTGGCCGACGAGGACGTGCCCGACCGCGTCGTCTTCCACTGCTTCAGTGGCGACGCCGACATGGCGCGATTCTGCGCCGATGCGGGGTGGTTCCTCTCCTTCCCCGGCGTCCTGACCTTCAAGAACGCCCAGTCCCTGCGGGAAGCCGCCGCGGTCGTGCCGCCCGAGCAGTTGCTGGTGGAGACCGATGCGCCCTTCCTCACCCCCACCCCCCACCGGGGCCAGCCCAACGCGTCGTACCTGATGCCATGGACGGTCCGCCGCCTCGCGGAGGTCACGGACATCGACCTTCCGCGCATGTGCAGCCTCCTGCGGACGAACACCCTGACCGCGTTCGCGGTCCGACCAGACCAGGGATTCACCGGGTGACCGTCCTGCTCGGTCCCCGCGAGGTCCGTGAGCTCGCGGGGCCCTTGGGCCTGCACCCGAGCAAGGCGCTCGGCCAGAACTTCGTGGTCGACCCGAACACGATCCGCCGCATCGTGCGACTGGCGCAGTTGCCCGCCGGTGTGCCTGTCCTGGAGGTCGGTCCGGGACTGGGGAGCCTCACCCTCGGACTGCTCGAAGCGGGGCATCCGGTGACGGCGGTCGAACTCGATGCGCGTCTGGCGCAACTGCTCCCCGGGACGGTGGCGGCGCGGCTTCCGGGAGCCGACTTGACGGTCGTCACCGCGGATGCGGCCCGGGTGGGCGGCGATGTGGGGGAGCCGCGGGCGCTCGTGGCCAACCTCCCGTACAACGTCGCGGTGCCGGTGCTCCTGCACTGCCTGGCGACCTTCCCCTCGCTACGCCGCAGTCTGGTGATGGTGCAGCGGGAGGTCGCCGACCGGCTCGCGGCCCCGCCCGGATCCAAGGTCTACGGCATCCCCAGCGTGAAGGTGGCGTGGTACGGGCGTGCCGAGCGGGTCGGCACCGTTCCCCCGACCGTTTTCTGGCCGGTTCCCCGCGTCGACTCGGGACTCGTGCTCGTCACGGCCCATGAGGACCCGGCCGCGATCCACCGGGGCCAGTCGCGCGAGGCGGTGTTCACCGTCGTGGACCGACTGTTCGCCCAGCGCCGCAAGACGGTCCGGCACGCCCTCGTCGAGTGGGTGGGGCGGGAGAGGGCCGACGGCATCCTGGAGCGCACCGGGATCCCGCCCAACTCCCGCGCGGAACAACTGGACCTCGAGGCCTTCATCCGCGTTGCGGCCGACCTCGGTCAGACGGGGAAGTTCTCGAGCGCCCGGCGTTCGGGGGCCGCGGGCACGGGATGCCAGAACCCGACCCGCTGACCGATGAGGCGCATGGCGTAGCGCGGATTGAGGATGAGATACCGCCGCCACAGCCGACGGGGCTCGAGGCCGAGCCGCCACAGCCACTCCAGGCCTCGCGCCTGCATCCACGGCGGCGGATTCCGCAGCTGCCCGGCGTGGTAGTCGAAGGCAGCACCGACCGCCAGGAGTGGCATGTCCAAGTGGCGGCGCAACGCGTAGACGAACTCCTCCTGCCGCGGACAGCCGAGGCCGACCAGGACGCACCGCGCCCCACTCGCGCTGATCTCCGCGGCGATCCGTTCCGCCTCGCCGGGCGCCGCCGAGCGGAATCCGGACGGCGCCGCGCCGGCGATGAGCAGACCCGGGAAGCGTTGGGGCAGAACCGTGCAGAGCCGGTCGAGGGTCTGCGGCGTCGAGCCGTAGAGGAAGACGGGCAGGCCACGCTCCGCGAGTGCGGCCAGGACATATCCGGTCAGGTCGGGTCCGTAGACGCGGTCCTCGAGCCCGGTGTCGTACAGGGAGTTCAACGCCCATCGGACCGGCTGCCCATCGGGCACCGCGAGATCGAACGAGTTGAGCCGAGCCTCGTGGGACGGGTCGTCCACCCCGGTCATGACCCCGTGGACGGCGAGTGCGGTGAGGGCCAGCGGCTCGCGTTCCTCAGCAGCGGCGACGACACGGTCCACGGCGTACTCGTAGTCGACCGCGTCGATCATGACGCCGAGCACACTGTGCTTGCCCCGGTTGATCACGCGGGCGTCCAGCGGTCGACGTTCGCCTCGTGGATCTCGCGCATGATGGCGGGGACGTCGTAGGTGAGGGACCACTCGGGATAGTGCTCGATGAAGCGTTCGTTGCTACCGATCCACCAGATGTGATCGCCGATCCGGTTCTGGTCCACGTACTTCGTGGACATGGGGTTGCCGGTGATCTCCTCGGCGATGGCGAACGCCTCCAGATTCGAGCAGTTGGAGTGGCGCCCACCGCCCATGTTGTAGACCTCCCCGATGCGCGGAGCCCGCCAGAAGGCTTCGAAGGCGCGCACCACATCGTCGCTGTGGATCGCATCGCGCACCTGCTTGCCCTTGTACCCGAAGACGTTGTACGTGCGCTGCTCCATAGCGCACCGCATGACGTAGGCGAGGAAGCCATGGAGTTCGGCGGCCGAGTGCGCCGGACCGGTGAGGGTCCCGCCGCGGAAACATGCCGTCGGGATGTCGAAGTAGCGTCCGTACTCCTGGACCATGACATCGCCGGCCACCTTCGCGGCGCCGAACACCGAGTGGAGGCTGCGGTCGATCGACATGTCCTCGGTGATGCCGTCGGCGTAGGGATGGCTCGGGTCGATCTCCCAGCGGGTCTCCAGTTCGGTCAGGGGCAGTGCATTGGGTGTATCGCCGTAGACCTTGTTGGTCGACGTGTAGATGAACGTCGCATCCGGGGCGTGCTGCCGCGTGACCTCGAGCATGTTGAGGGTCCCCACGGCGTTGATGTCGAAGTCGGTCCAGGGCTCCTTGGCCGCCCAGTCGTGGCTGGGTTGGGCAGCGGCGTGGATGACCAGGGTGACGTCGGCGCCGACCCGGGCGAAGAGGTCGAGCAGCGCAGGCCGGTCACGGATGTCGATCGACTCGTGCCGGTAGGCCTCCCCGAACTCGTTGCCCAGTTGCCTGACCTGCCACTCGGTGGAGCCGTCGGGGCCGAAGAAGTAGCTGCGCATGTCGTTGTCGATGCCGAGGACATCGAGGCCCAGCCCGACGAAGTGACGCACTGCCGAGGAGCCGATGAGACCACCCGAACCGGTCACGACCACGACGCTCACCGCTCGGTTCCTCCCACCTGCCGGCCCGTATGCCGCCGGTGCACAGTGTGTCAGACCGTGGCGGTGGGTCGGCTTCAGCCTCGCAGCGGGCGCAACAGATGCCGAGCGACCCTAGTCTCGGGGGGTGGCTTCCGTCCGTGTGCGTGTCCCCGCGAAGGTGAACCTCGCTCTGGCCGTGGGACCGTTGCGTCCCGATGGTTTCCATGAGTTGGCGACCGTGTACCAGGCGCTCTCGCTC
>CAIWTL010000469.1 GCA_903915555.1 uncultured Micrococcales bacterium
CACGATCACGGTGGCGATGATGGGGACCACGAGACTGTGCCGACGGGGCGGGCGGGCGGGGGAGCCCACGGAATCGGACACTCCCACCCCTCACCTCGTCGCCGACCTGCGGCGATGACCGTCCCGGCGAGACTCAGCTGAGCCTCATCATCGGATGATGTCTGAGCCTCATCATCGGATGATGCCAGTCTAAGTGATCCATGGCTGCACCCTGCCGCCACCGCGGTGCCAGTCTGGATGCCGCTCCGGACCGGGCCTGCGATCATGGGCGCGGGTATCGACCGGATGGACCGGATGGAATGGTGGGTCGGATGAAGATCGGGATTTCCCAGACAGGGCGTGCCCTGCCCTGGATCCTCGTCGTCGGCGGGATCATCGGCCTTCTCGCGAGCGCGGATCTCACCGTCGAGAAGATGCGACTGCTCGCCGACCCCGACTACCGGCCGAGCTGCAGCATCAACCCGATCCTGTCGTGCGGGTCCGTGATGATGAAGCCGCAGGCGCAGGTCTTCGGGTTCGCCAACTCGCTGATGGGTGTCGTGGGTTTCACCGTCACCACGACCATCGGGATGTCGCTACTGGCCGGAGCGGCCTTCCGACGGTGGTTCTGGTGGGGGCTGCAGGTCGGGGTCCTCTTCGGTATCGGCTTCGTGCACTGGCTGATCTGGCAGTCCGTCGTCGAGATCCGCACGCTGTGTCCCTACTGCATGGTCGTGTGGGTCGTGATGATCCCCACGTTCGTCTACGTCACGACGGCGAACCTGACCGACGGGGCGATCCTGCGGCGGACCTCCGGGTTCTGGGCGTCCCTGCGCCGGTACGCGTGGGTGATCGTCGCGGTCTGGTACGTCGTGATCCTCGCGGTGATCCTGGTGCGCTTCCCCACCGTGTTGAGTTTCTGACCGGTACGGCGCGTCCGACCGCCGGGCGGCGGCATCCGTGGGGTGTGGGACACTGACGACGCTGTTCGTGCCGCCCGGGATCAGTAGTAGGCCGGGTGCGGATCCGGAGGAAGAGTGCTCGACAAGTTCCCGACTGCAGATGGTCAGACATCCGCGCCGACGGGATCCGACCAGGGGCAGCATCCGGCCTTCCCGCTCCATCACGGCGGGAAGATCGAGGTCCGGCCCACGGTCCGCATCCGCGACAACGAGGGGCTGTCGCTGGCCTACACCCCGGGCGTCGCCCTGGTGTCCCAGGCCATCGCGGACGACCCCGCGCTCGTGTACGACTACACATGGAAGAGCAACACGGTGGCCGTCGTCACCGACGGCACCGCCGTCCTCGGCCTCGGCGACATCGGCCCCGACGCCTCGCTGCCCGTCATGGAGGGCAAGGCGCTGCTGTTCAAGGAGTTCGCCGACGTCGATGCCGTCCCCATCGCCCTCGACTGCACCTCCGTCGACGATGTCGTGGAGACGGTGGCCCGCATCGCTCCCGCGTTCGGTGGCATCAACCTCGAGGACATCGCCGCGCCGCGGTGCTTCGAGATCGAGGCGGCGCTTCAGGAGCGCATCGACATCCCCGTCTTCCACGACGACCAGCACGGCACCGCCATCGTGGTCACCGCTGCGCTGATGAACGCCGCCGAAGTGACGGGGCGCACGCTCGCCGATCTCCGCGCCGTCGTGTCCGGGGCCGGTGCGGCAGGGGTCGCGGTCACGAACATGCTGCTCGACAGTGGGATCGGTGACATCGCAGTCGCGGACTCCAAGGGTCTGGTGACCTCCGATCGCACCGACCTCAACCCCGTCAAGCGCGCGCTCGCCGAACGGACCAACCGATCCGGGATCACCGGCAGCATCGAGGACGCGATGCGGGGGGCGGACGTCTTCATCGGGGTCAGCGCCGGTCGGGTGCCCGAGCCGGTGGTGGCCAGTATGGCTCCGCAGTCGATCGTGTTCGCGCTCGCCAACCCCGATCCCGAGGTGGACCCGGCCATCGCCGCGCGGCACGCCGCTGTGGTCGCGACCGGTCGCAGCGACTATCCCAACCAGATCAACAACGTCCTCGCCTTCCCCGGGGTCTTCCGGGGCGCTCTCGATGTGCGGGCCACCCGGATCACGCCGCGCATGAAGGTGGCAGCGGCGGAGGCCATCGCGGGTGTCGTCGCCCACGACCTGTGCCCGACCATGATCGTGCCGAGTCCGTTCAACCCCCGAGTCGCCGTCGAGGTCGCCGGTCGAGTGGCCGCCGCCGCCCGCGCCGACGGCGTAGCGAGGCTGTGAGACCGGTGTTCGCCGTCTACGCCGAATCCTTCGACAAGGCCGATCCGTTGCGGGGACTCGTGGTGGGGGAGCGGCCCGAGCCGACCGTGCCCGACGGGTGGACGGTCGTGGACGTGAAGGCGGCGAGTGTCAACCATCACGACCTGTGGACCCTGCGGGGCGTCGGTATCACCGCCGACCGGCTGCCGATGATTCTCGGCTGCGATGCGGCCGGCACTGATCCGGACGGCAACCCCGTGCTCGTCCACTCGGTCATCGCCGACCCCGACTTCGATGACGATGAGAGCCTGGACCCGGGTCGGACCCTGCTGTCCGAGATGTTTCCCGGAACCTTCGCCGACAAGGTCGCAGTCCCCGCCCGCAACGTTCTGCCGCTGCCCCCCGGATTCACGATGGCGGAGGCCGCCTGTCTCCCGACCGCATGGCTGACGGCCTACCGCATGCTGACGACCCGCGCCGACCTCCACCCGGGAGACACCGTCCTCGTGCAGGGTGCAGGAGGGGGTGTCGCCACGGCCTGCATCGCGCTGGGCCGACTCATGGGCCTGCGGGTGTGGGCCACCTCCCGCGACGAGAAGAAGCGGTCCGCTGCGCAGGAGCTGGGCGCACATGCGGTGTTCGAGTCCGGTGCGCGGCTGCCCCATCGGGTGGACGCCGTGATGGAGACCGTGGGTGCCGCCACGTGGGACCACTCCCTCAAGTCGCTGCGACCCGGGGGGCGCATCGTGGTGTCAGGAGCCACCTCGGGTCCCCAGCCGCCGGCCGACCTCAACCGGGTGTTCTTCAAGCAGCTCGAGATCGTCGGGTCGACGATGGGGACGCGCCGCGAACTGCGGCGGTTGGTGTCGCTGCTGGAGTTGTCGGGGGTCCGGCCCGTCATCGCCGCGGAGATGCCCATGGAGCGTGCCCGCGAGGCCCTCGACGCGGTGGCCGCCGGCGATGTCTTCGGGAAGATCGTTCTGACCCGCTGACGGTGAGGAGGTGACGCAAGCGTGTATGACAGCGACCGTGGGATCGAGGAGTTGCTGACCCGACGCGACGGTGAGGATTTCAGCGTCGAATGGCTCGCCGAGCAGATGCGGGCCTTCGTGGATACCCACCCCTCCTGGGAGGACGCCATCGGCCGCTTCGCCGTCTACCTCGCCCGCGACGACGACTGACGTCCGATCCCGGATGTGGCCGTCAGACGATGTCGTCGATGGGCCGCCGGGTCAGTACCGGCGCACGATCCCGGAGCCACTCGGGAGCCATGGCCCACGAGTAGGCCCCCACCCGGTGGAAACACACGAAGTCCCCGGGTTCCAGGGGACCGGGCACACCGAGGGCGAGGTACTCGTCCGGCATCGGGGTGGCCCCCGTGATGTCGACCTCACCTCGGGCGGCTCCCCGTGACCGCGTGATCGTGTGGACGGGCAGGTCCGTCCGCCGGGTGTTGGGGCTGATGTCGAACAGTGAACCCGCCACCACTGCGCTCGGACGGTTCGGCTGGGGTTTGACGACACGGACCCGGGTCACGAAGGTGAACGCCGCCGCGACGAGCGCTGCCCCGGGCTCGAGGACCAGGGTGGGGGTCTCGGTCCCGAACGCGTCGGTGAGTGCGGGAAGCAGTAGGGCCGCGTAGTCGGAGGGCGAGGTCCCGGGCACTGGCGCCGGCACACCGCCGTGGAATCCGCCCCCGACGCACAGGAAGTCGGGAGGTGAATCGGGAAAGGCGATGCGGGTGGCCGCCAGCAGTCCCCGCGCGCGGGAGTCGAAGGCGGCCTCCGTTCCGGGGAAGTGGCAGTGCAGACCCGCGAAACGCAGGCCCGGGGTCGCGCGGATCAGGGCCGCCGCATCCGCCACATCGTCGAGCGGAACGCCGAACCTGGACGCCCGACGGTCCCCGAGGGGGAAGTCGCACCGCAGTCCCACCCGGACATCACGGCCGGCCAGGGGTGGGACGTCAGAGGGGTGGTCGATGATGACGGTCGCACCCGCGTCGGCGGCCTCCTGCAACTCCTGCGGCGTCCGCCCGCACCCGGTCGAATGCAGCAGTTCGCCGGTGATCCCGAGTCCGGTTGCTGTCCGCAGTTCCGGGGCAGAACAGGTCTCGGCGCCGACCCCGAGAGCGTGGAGCGTATCCAGGACGTCGGGATACGGGTTCGTCTTGTAGGGGTAGAGCAGCAGGTCACCGGGCCGGAAGGCGGCACGGAAGTGCGCCACCCGCTCCCGCGCGGCCGCAGGGTCGAAGATGTAGAAGGCGTCGCCGTGCCGTTGTGCGAGGGAGTCGGCCGCCTCCCAGGTCAGGTCGGCCGGTTCCGGCGAGGCCAGTGCGGTCGGCGCCGGGCCAGGTGCGGGCTCAGGAGAAGGCGGCATCGATCAGGGCGCGCTGTTCCCGCTCGTGGCGGCTGTGCGACCCGACGGCCGGTGAGGACGACGAGGGGCGCGTGACGCCCATGATCGTCCGCCCGGTCACCTGCGGCAGGTTCATGGAGACGAACTGCCAGGCGCCCTGGTTGGCCGGCTCCTCCTGCACCCAGCGCAGCTCGGCCCCCGGGAAGCGCCCGAGCGCTTCGGGAAGAGTGCGCACCGGCACCGGATAGGGCCGCTCGAGGCGGACGATGGCAGTGTCGGATGCCTCCCGCCGGGCACGCTCGGCGGCCAGGTCGTAATAGACCTTGCCGCTGCAGAGCAGGACCTTCTTCACTCCCGCGGGGTCGACGGTGTCGTCGCCGATCACCGCCCGGAACGTGCCGGACGTGAAGTCCGACAGCGGGGAGGTCGCCGCGCGCGACCGCAGCAGGGACTTGGGGGTGAAAACGATCAGGGGTCGGATGATGCGCGAGTAGACCTGCCACCGCAGCAGGTGGAAGTACGACGCGGGGGTCGAGGGGATCGCGAGAGTCATGTTGTCCTCGGCGCACAGTTGCAGGAACCGTTCGACGCGGGCCGAGGAGTGGTCCGGTCCCTGCCCCTCGAAGCCGTGGGGCAGGAGGAGGGTCAGCCGGGAGCGCTGGCCCCACTTCTGCTCCCCGGACGAGATGAACTCGTCGATGATCGTCTGGGCCCCGTTGGCGAAGTCGCCGAACTGGGCTTCCC
>CAIWTL010000470.1 GCA_903915555.1 uncultured Micrococcales bacterium
CCCAGCCGGAGGTCAAGCGGACCACCAAACACGGCGTCCTGCAGATGGAGTTCCGGCCCGATGGGTACGACTGGCGCTTCCTCGCCACGGACGACGCCTACGTCGACCGGGGATCCGACGTCTGCATGTGACGGCACCCGGTGATGGCGACGGGTGAGGACTCCGACCACCCGGTTGCCGCTCTGCGTCACTACCGGGCGTCACGCCCGTTACCGTCGATCCCGTGGCCGCCCGCATGCTCGATCAGCCGAGTTGGTTCGGCGCGGTCATGGGTACCGGCGCGGTCGCCCTCGTGGCGGGTAGCGACCCAGGGGAGATGACCGCCTTCGCGGGCGTGTCGACCGTGCTCTCCTGGGCCTTCTTCCTGATGGCGTCCGGGTTCTTCCTCTTCCTGCTCATCCGCAGTGTCGTGGTCCGGCGCCTGTGGCGGGGCCTTCGGGCACAGGTCACCGACCCCGCGACGGGAGCAGGTTTCGCCACGGTGCCGGGCGCCGTCAATGTGCTCGCGCTGGGGCTGCTCCGGGTCGCGGGCTTCGCCGAGTTCCCAGCGGGTCGGTGGATCGTTCTGGCGCTCGCCGTGATCGGGACGGTGCTGGGGCTGATCCTGACCGTGGTGTTCTTCACCGCGGCGTTCGAGCGCCAGGACTTCGAGGCCGAGGACATCTCGGGGACCTGGTTCATCCCGGAGACCGTCATCCTGCTCGGCGCTGTCCTGTTCGGCGATCTCTCCAACGTGGCGGCGGAATCGGTGCAGCGCACCGCGGCGGTCGCATCGTTCGCCCTGCTCGGGATCGGACTCGTGCTGTTCGGGTTCACGGCCATGCTCTTCTTCAGCCGGCTCGTCCTGCACCGGCAGAGTCAGCAGGTCGGGGCACCGGCCATGTGGATCATGCTCAGTCCGCTGTCGGTGTCCGCCCTGGCGATCCAGGCGGTGGCCGCGGACACGTCGATGCTGGGGGGGACGTGGGACCCAGCGGTGATCCAGACGGCGAACTTCCTCGCAGCCATCCTCTGGGGGTTCTCCCTGTGGTGGATCGCAGCCGCCGGGGTCATCACGGCCCATCTGGGGCGCGCCGCCCTCACCTTCACGGCCGCCGACTGGGGCTTCGTCTTCCCGACCGCAGCCGTCGTTCTCGCCACCAGCACCCTCGGGCGCTTCTGGCAGTCCGGCGCGATGGAGGCCCTCGCGGTCGTGTTCAGCCTCCTCCTGCTGCTCATCTGGGGGGCGATCTTCACGGCCTCGGTGTACGCGCTGCGGCGGGATGCGGCGGATCACCCGGGGGGTAGCACTGGCGGTGTCGTGGGGCTCCCCGGTATCTGACCACCCACTGTGTGTGGGTAACTACAGTCGGGCATGGACCCGCCGGACGATGTGCCTGTCGTCCTATGTCACCACGGGGGTCAACGGGTCCATGCCCACCACGTCCGCGTGACAGCGCGCTCAGGGCGACGCACCCGGCGGCCAAAGCCATGGCGCCCTCTCTGTCCTGCCGGCCTGTGCCCCGCGGCCAAGCGGGTGTGAGCATGCGGTGAGGTCATGCGGCGTCGGGATCCGGCTGGTGGACGCCGAACGTGTTCCCCTCGGTGTCGAGGAAGTAGCCCTGCCAGGCCATCCCGGTCAGTGCCACTTTCGGGGAGGC
>CAIWTL010000471.1 GCA_903915555.1 uncultured Micrococcales bacterium
GATGTCCCGGAAGTCCGAAACGGTCTGAGTCTCGAACTTCCCCGCCTCGGTACCGGTAACCGGGTTGAAGACCGAGTCGTCGGGGACCCAGAGTCCTCCCTGGAACTGGGCCCACAGGTCATTGGGAAGCGTCTGCTCCTCCTCGAGGAATGCATCCCGATACTCCTGGAACGCCTCCCGGGTCCAGATGGGGACCTGCAACTTCTCCTGGGGGCGGATCGTCGGCAGGTACAGCGTCTTCGCACGCCGAGTCATCCAGGAGTTGTCCGCGCCGGTGTCCTTGGCCAGGATCTCCGGGGCCCAGGTGCCCGGCGACTCCTTGCCGTAGCGGATCCAGGCGGGATGCTCGCTCTCGTCTGCCGGCTTCATTCCCTCCCAGATGTGCACCCGGAACACAAGCGAGCGCTCCGGCGTCGCCTCTGCAGCGGCACCCACCGCCGTGACCGAGAGATCGAGGTTCGCATCACCGTTGATGATCGCGTCGCTGATCCGCTTCTGATCCCCATACAGCAACTCGAGTGTCGGGATGGGAAACGGCTCGATGGTGGTCTGCGGATCCTGGGCCTGACGCTCCGGAGTCTTCGGGAAATAGGAACTCTGGTCGAAGTTGAGGATGACCCCATCAGCGCTGCGGAAGGTCTCGGGTTTCCACGGCAGTCGGATGGCCTGATCCAGGATCGCGTCGGCCTGATCCGCCGGGAGATTCATGCGGAGCTCCCGCTCGATGGCGGGCCACACGATGAATGCCTCGGCGCCCACGTAGCTGCCGATCTCGCCGTTCCGCAACTCCTCCCGCACCCCGGCGTCGTTGTCCGCAAGGGAGGTGTTGCTTGCGACGATGACGTCCTGATCCACTGCCTGTCCACGGACGCCGCCAGCACCCACCAGATCCCGTTTCTCCAACCACCGGTCGGCCCGCTGGCGCTGCCAGCGCATCCACCAGCGTTCGCCGGCTGGTTTCCGGGCCACGGCAACGGAGTAGTCGAGCAGCTTCGATCCCCCCGGTCGCTTGACCACCAGCGTCACCTGCAGCGAGTCACGACCCCACCGCACACAGGAGCGCATGCGCTGGGAACGCCAACGGTGGGGCAGGCCCTGGGAGACCGTGGCCAGTCGTGACACCCGCATGCAGCGACTACTCTTGGCTCGCCGCGGGCCCTTGACGGTCGTGACGACTGAGGCTTCTGTCAGGCGACCTGTCTTCTTGGGGAAGGACAGTGCAACTGTGCTGGTCTTACCGGACCGAGTGACCCGGACGGCGAGGGTCCGGTGTGATGGATGGACGGAGCGCTCAAGGGCCCGCATCAGCCGGCGCCCCTCTCGACCTCGAGCTGGCGTCCTGATGAGGCCTTGGAACGGATGCCACTGCCCGCGGCGATACTTGGAGCCCGAGGTCGCTGCGCTGGCCGGGTGTACCACCGTGGGTGCAGCAGTTGCGGTCGTCTCAGTGGGGAACGACTCACCGGCCTGAAGCGGTGGCACCAGGCCCGCACAGAGCGCTAGGGCGACGACACCCGTCAGGCCGATCCGTGTCCGAGTGATCATGAGTCGCTCCTGAGCCCACTCCCTTGCGGAGGGATTCACGCTACTCGGGCGGTCACCACGTGTCCACCGGAAAGCGACCCGCCGGCGCGATCTTGGGACGATCTCGCCGGCGGGTCGCTTCGCTTGGGGAGGTGTGCTCCTCCTCGCCATCAGTTGGGGAAGTAGCCCCGCGTGTCGAACTCCTCGAGTGCCACGGCCTCACCGGTGGTGTCACCGAAGCCCTCGGTGTACGACAGGTCGTCGTACGTCGTGAACGACGGGTACATCGCCTCCTTGGCCTCCTCGGTCGGGTCGACCCGGATGTGCCGGTACTGCGGCATTCCCGTCCCGGCCGGGATGAGCTTGCCGAGGATGACGTTCTCCTTGAGGCCCATCAGGTGGTCGGTCTTGGCCTGGATGGCCGCGTCCGTCAGCACCCGCGTGGTCTCCTGGAAGGAGGCCGCCGACAACCACGAGTCGGTCGCGAGCGACGCCTTCGTGATACCCATCAGTTCCGGACGACCGGAGGCGGGCTGACCGCCCTCCTCCTGGACGCGCCGGTTCTCGGCCTCGAAGGTGCCACGGTCGACCAGTTCGCCGGCGAGGAACTCGGAGTCCCCGGAGTCGATGATGGTCACGCGGCGGATCATCTGCCGCACGATCACCTCGATGTGCTTGTCGTGGATCGACACGCCCTGGCTGCGGTACACCTTCTGCACCTCGTCCACCAGGAACGCCTGCGCCTTGCGCTGGCCGAGCACCCGGAGCACCTGCTTCGGGTCGATGACACCCTTGACCAGCTGCTGACCGACGTCCACATGCTCGCCGTCCTCGACGAGCAGGTCCGCGCGCTTGGAGACGCCCTGGGCGACCTCCGGCTGCTCGGCGTCCGGCACCACGACGACCTTACGGGTCTTCTCGGTGTCCCGGACCTCGACGACGCCCGACGCCTCCGCGATGGGAGCGTGGCCCTTCGGGGTCCGCGCTTCGAACAGCTCGACCACACGGGGCAGACCCTGCGTGATGTCCTCACCGGCGACACCGCCGGTGTGGAAGGTACGCATCGTCAACTGCGTCCCCGGCTCACCGATCGACTGCGCCGCCACGATGCCGACCGCCTCACCGACGTCGACCAGGTGGCCGGTGGCGAGACTCTGGCCGTAGCAGACCGCGCAGATGCCGGAGAGGCTCTTGCAGTGCA
>CAIWTL010000472.1 GCA_903915555.1 uncultured Micrococcales bacterium
GTCGGTGAAGGCGAAGCGGTGACTTCCGCTGCCCTGGGTGGCGACCTCGGCGAGCAGGACCTCGTCGTAGCCCTGGCCGATGCCGATCGTCGTGGTGGTGACGCCCTCGGCGCGGGCCTGGGCGGCGACTGACCCGAGCTGGGCGGGGTCGGTGACGCCCCTGTTGGCGTGGCCGTCGGACAGCAGGAGCACCGACGCTCCGGTCTGGCTGGCGTGGCGGCGAGCCTCGGACAGCCCGAGGAGGTAGCCGGCGGAC
The DNA here is from genome assembly GCA_903915555.1 of uncultured Micrococcales bacterium. Classification (GTDB taxonomy): domain Bacteria; phylum Actinomycetota; class Actinomycetes; order S36-B12; genus CAIWTL01. The sequence goes on from CAIWTL010000472.1 coordinate 257, forward strand.
AGGTCGGTGGTGCCGTGCGGGGTGATGCCCTCGATCAGCGCGTGGACTGCCGCCGTGTCGTGGTCGGCCATCGCGCGCGTGGGCACCTGCACGTGTGCCTCGTCGTCGAAGATGACGACGCCGAAGCGGTCCTGCGGCTTGAGCCGGTCGACGAGCTGATGCAGAGCCGTGCGCACCGCCTCGATGGGGCCGCCGGACATGGAGCCGGAGCGGTCGACGACGGCGATGAGGGTCTCCCCCGGCCGGTCTCCGGCCTCCTCGGGCACCGGGGCGGTGAGGGAGACCAGGCAGGTCACCTCGTCCTCGGCCTCCAGGGCGACGACGTCGACATCGAGCTGTGCGGTGAACTGCATGGTGGACCCCCTCCTGCCCGAGCCCCCGCTCGGACAGCTCCTTTATCCCAGGGGGGTCTGACAGTGAGGGGGCGTCACGAAGCTAGGAACTTCTCGAAGGCCTCACGCGCAAGTTGCGACACGGTCATTCCCCGCGCTTCGGCCTCCCGCATTGCCAGGGCCTTGAGTTCGGGTGTCACGCGGAAAGACACATGCGGCGAGTGCTTTGCCTCCCCCGTGAGCGACGGACGACCCCCCTGCTTCTTCCAGTAGGCGTCCACGTCAGCAAGGGCGCGTTCGACGTAGGCCTGATCGACGCGCCGTCCTTTGCTGTCGAGGATGACCTCACGCTCCAGATCTACGTCGGGTCCGGTGATGCGCACGCCGTTTTCGCGCTTGCGATTCATGACGACCTCCGTCGATACCTGGTGGGCATGGCATGAATGACCAAGAGGAGTGCGGGGAGCACGATGGCAACCACTTCGATCTCCTCTCCACGTCGATCTCGTCCAATGAAGTGAATCCGAGGATCCCCGTCCCCCAGAACCGTGTCGGCACGCTGGTGCGCCGCCAGCGCCTCCTCAATCCGCCGCCTCGTCAAGCCATGCTTGCGAGCTCCACTCGTGATTCGTATCGAGAAGCCGCGATTGATTATGGCATACATAACCTCAGGCGGCGGGGAATCGGACATCCGTCGACGGTGACGACTGATGGACAACTCATCCAGTAGCACTCGTTCAGGTGTGGATGACTCGCATGCCTGCTGACCGTGGGCTTAGGGGCCTTGCCCGGGATCATCGGCACGTCCGCCGGCCCGGATGATCGCTATTCGGAGTCGGTGAGGACAGTGAGAGGGACGGCCCTTCGCACGTTGCGGCGGGTTCAATCCATGGTCTTGAAGGTGCATGTGACCGTGAAGACACCGTCTTCTCCCACAGCAACCTCGCATTGGCCTCTGGCACCGACGTAGGCGCCGGTCCCGCCGACGATCGCATCGGAGACCTTCGGCTTGACGTTCTGAAGTTCTGCCGCCTGGAAGAGCTCGTCACCCATGATGAGGATGGAGTCCGTGCGCTCCTCGCCGAAAGCGAACTCCGCCTGCACGAACCGTGCCTCGATATCGCCAGACACCTGGTTGATGAAGGCTTTTCAGCGAAACCGCCGATCACGGTGCCTGACGCATCCACGAGATCGCCGCTTCGGGAGATGAAGTCACCCACCGACGACCCCGAAGATCCAAGGTCCACCGTATTGGACTGCTGGATCTTCGA
>CAIWTL010000473.1 GCA_903915555.1 uncultured Micrococcales bacterium
CCGGCACCTACCGCCCCACGGCCGCGGTCGCCCGACTCGTGCGAGCCCGCGACCCGCACTGCCGTATGCCCGGCTGCCGCTCGACCGTCACCGACCTGGACCACATCGTGGCCTTCCCCCGCGGCCAGACCGTCCCGGACAACCTCCAACCACTATGCCGACGCCACCACAGACTGAAAACCCACACCAGATGGCGCGTCACCCACGACAGCGCCGACAGCGACACCAGCGGCGACAGCGGCGGCGGTGGCGGCAGCGGCGGTGGCAGCACCGGCGGCTGCGACTCCACCACCTGGACCAGCCCCACCGGCATCACCCACACCGACACCTCGGACCCGCCACTGCTCTGACGGCGAGGACCGGGGCGGACCGCCACGCAGCGGGAGCGGGTCTAACCTGAGGTCGTGGATTCGTGGCCCCCCGACCTGCCTGACCTCGAGGTGTCGTTCGACCCAGCGCCGGTCGAGAGCCCCCGCCGACCCCGGGTGCGTATGAGCGGAAGCCAGCGGCGTGAGCAACTCATCGGCGTCGGGCGCAGGCTGTTCGCCCAGAAGGGGTACGAAGCTGTCAGCGTCGAGGAGATCGCCAGTGAAGCCGCCGTCTCCAAGCCCGTGGTCTACGAACACTTCGGAGGTAAGGAAGGCCTCTATGCAGTGATCGTGGACCGTGAGATGAACCGGCTTCTCGAGGCGATCTCGACCTCACTGACGGGTGATCACCCGAGGCAACTGCTGGAACAGGCGGGGACGGCTCTCTTCGACTACATCGAGAGCGACACCGACGGATTCCGGATCCTGGTCCGGGACAGTCCGGCCAGTGCATCCGGCTTCGACAGCCTGATCCTCGAGGTGGCGGTCCGCGTGGATCACGTCCTGGCGACCCAGTTCCGAGCCCGCGGCTTCAACCCGAAACTCTCGACGATGTACGCCCAGATGCTGGTCGGGATGGTGGCTCACACGGGCCAGTGGTGGCTCGATGCACGCAAACCCAAGAAGAAGGAGGTCGTGGCCCACCTCGTCAACCTCGCATGGAACGGTCTCGGCCACCTCGAACAGAAACCGACCCTGTCCTGACCCACGGGCCCCGTCCTGACCCACGGGCCCCGTCCTGACCCACGGGCCCCGTCCTGACCCACGAGCCCTGCCCGGAGCCAATGACCCTGTCCTGACCCACGGGCGCTGCCCTGACCGAAGCGCGAAGCTGCCCCGGGCCGTCTCGTCCGTCAGCGAGGTCGGCTCCTCACTCCACGACCGTGGCGCCCGGCACCGGACCTACGGCACGCCGCACCGCCCGGCACAGTCCCGAGGCGGACAACGCCACTGCGAGTTCGAGCGCAGCGTCCTCGTCCTCGACCAGGAAGGCGCACGTCGGGCCACTGCCCGACACGATGGAGCCCAACGCACCGTGCTCGGGGCCGAGTTCCAGAAGCATCTGCAGGGGCGGCATGAGAGCGAAGGCGGCGGGCTGCAGGTCGTTGGACAACGCCGCACCGAGCGCCTTCGCGTCGCCGGTCCGCACGGCCAACAGCACCTCCGGTGCCAGCGTGGGGGACGGCGCGTCCGCCGGGTCCCCGCGCAGGCCGTCGAGCGCGCGGTAGACCGCCGGCGTCGACAACTGGCCGTCGGACAACGCCAGCACCCAGTGGAACGTCCCGGACCCCATCGCCGACGTGACGACCTCACCGCGACCGGCTCCCACCGCCGTGCCACCGAGCAGTGCGAAGGGGACATCGGAACCGAGCTGGGTGGCGACCTCCATCAACTCCGCCTCGGAGTCGATCTGCCACAGCTGGGCCACCCCGCGAAGGACCGCAGCCGCATCCGCGCTGCCCCCCGCCATGCCGCCCGCCACCGGTATGCCCTTGTCGATGGTGATGCCGAGGTCCGGTGCCCGCTCGAAAGCCTTCGCGGCCAGGACCGCCGCCTGCCACGCGAGATTGCCGTCCCCCGTGGGAACGGTGGCCGACTCGCGGCCGGCGACCGACAGCACCGGCCCCCTGCCATCGGTCCGCTCAACGAGTTCGACGACGTCGTAGA
>CAIWTL010000474.1 GCA_903915555.1 uncultured Micrococcales bacterium
CGACGCCGCCACCGACACAGCCAATGACGCCGCCACCGACTCGACCGCCGCCACCGCCGATGACTCGACGGACGCGATGGGGCCGGGACTGGGTGACGGCGACTCCGTGTCCACCGGCCCGGAGGCGGCTCACCACATCCTGCGGGGCCTGTCGAACACGTCGACAGCCGCTCGGAGTGTGGCCACCGCGGTGGCCTCGCTCGTGGATTCCCCGGTGCTGGGCGATCTTGCGGGTGCCGCAGTGCTGGCCGACGACCTCACTGCCCTGGCCCGGGCGGCACACGTGCTGTCGGTGGAGGTGGCTCGTCGCGCGCATGCCGCCGATGTTCACGACGTCACCGCCACCGGGGTCCGCTCGACGCTCGTGCGGGCCGGATGGACCGCCGGTGAGGTCTCCCGGTCGCTGCGACTCGGGACGATCCTGCATCGGCACCCCACCCTCACCGCCGCGTTGCGGTCGGGGTGCCTGAACCGAGACGCAGTCCTCGGAATCGCGCACGCGACCCGCAGACTGACCGCAGACGAATGCGAGCAGGTGGTGGCGTGGCTCCTGTCGTGGGCGCCGACGCTCGATACAGCAGGGATCAAGATCGCAGCCCAGGCCGCGGTGGACCATCTGCATCCCACCACCGCGGACGAGCAGGAACAGTCCGACCACGACGACCGCTACCTGGCCTTCACCCGTTTCCGGGGAATGGTGATGTTCGAGGGCAGGCTGCCGGCCCTGGACGGCGAGGCCTTCGCCGCGGCGGTCGCGGCATACGCGGAGAAGCTCCGAGTCGAGGGTGACGGGCTGACCAGGGCGCAGCGCTCAGCCGATGGGCTCACCGGGATCGTGGCCGACCTGACTGCCCAGGGCCGTGTGCCGACCCGCAACGGGGCTCCCGCCACCGTGTCGGTGGTGATCCCGATCCGGGACGCCGACCGAGTGGCAGCCGGTCGTCCGCGTTGTCCGCTTCCCCTGCCGGATCTGACGGGAGTGGACACGTCCGACAAGCTCAGCCTCGACCGCGGCGCCGGTGTCGTCGCCGGGGCCCACTCCCTCGGCGATGCCGCGGCCAGGCTCCTGCTGTGCTGCGCAGACGTGTCGGGCGTCATCGTCCGGCCGTCCCCGGTGGGCGACCTGCTGGCGGGAACCGCACTCGAGCCCCTCGCTCTCGGACGCAGCCGACGGTTCGCGTCCACCGCCCAACGGCGTGCCTTGGCCCTGCGGGACCGCGGATGCGTCATCCCCGGCTGCGACGTGGCCGCCGACGCCTGTCAGACACACCACGTCACCGACTGGGCGCACGGCGGCGTCACCGACGTCGACGAGATGGCCCTGCTGTGTTGGACCCACCACAGACAGGTCGACCTCAGACGCTGGACGCTGACCCGCAACACCGACGCGACGGGTCCGCACTGGAGGGTGCGCCGCGCCCGCCGGTCGTCCTGGCGACGTCGGACATGACACCGGCCCCGGCCGAAGGTTCACCCATGCGCCCGCAACACGACGCGCGCACGTCGCTGACTGGTTGCCGCCCGACACGAACGTGGATGCCATGACAGAACTGCTGACACAGGCAACACCAGGCCCGCAGCCGAGGCGGGTGGACAGTCCGGAACTCGTCGCACAGGTCGATGACCTCATCGCCCAGTGCGGCGGCAACATCACGACCCGCGAGGGACGCCTCGTCCGCGACCTCATGCTCACCTCGCTCAAGCTCATCACCGACCGGAGCAACACCGGGGAGCTGAAACTCCTCACCCACTCCTTCAAGGAGATGCGTCACGCCTTCCGGGTGTTCGCCGACTACCGCGACACCCCCAAGATCAGCATCTTCGGGTCGGCCCGCACGCCCGCTGACCACCCCGACTACCAGGCCGCCGTCCGGTTCAGCCGGCTCATGGCCGACCGTGGCTGGCTGGTCATCACCGGAGCCGGCGACGGCATCATGAAGGCGGGTCACGAAGGCCCCGGCGCCGACAGTTCCTTCGGCCTGGCGATCCGGCTGCCGTTCGAGACGACCGCGAACTCCGTCATCGCCGGTGACGACAAACTGCTGCACTTCCGGTACTTCTTCACCCGGAAACTGATGTTCCTCAGCCAGTGCCAAGCCATCACGGCGTTCCCGGGCGGCTTCGGGACGCAGGACGAACTCCTGGAGGCCCTGACCCTCATCCAGACCGGCAAGTCCGCCATCGTGCCCGTCGTCCTCATCGAGGGCGATCAGTCCGACTACTGGCAGCAGTGGGAGGCCTACGTCCGCGAGGAGTTCCTCAAGGGCGGATTCATCAGCCCGGACGACCTCGCGCTCTACCACCTGGCCCCCACCCCGGAGGACGCCGCACAGCATGTGAGCCGGTTCTACGCGAACTACCATTCGTCGCGTTACGTCGGCGACGACCTGGTCCTGCGGATCAGGCACCCGCTGACCGACCAGCAGTTGATGCAGATCAACCTCGACTTCGCAGGCCTCGTCCAGAGCGGCCACATCCACCAGGGGTCGGCCTACGGGATCGAGGACGATCACCTCGAACTCACCCGGATCGCGTTCCACCACACTCGCCGCGGCTACGGGACCGTCCGTCGACTGATCGATCGGCTCAACGACTACGCGATCACCGGCGCAGCGGATTCCACCAGTTGACCTCCTCGAATCGAGCGAAGTCGGTGTCGGTGAAGCAGAGGGCCACGCCGTGCTCGATCGCCAGAGCCGCCGCTTTCGGAATCGGCAGACCGTCCCCGTTCAGGTGAGCAGGCGTCGGCCGAGCCAGTCGCCTGGCTCGAAACCGGGAAGTATGGCCACGACGCTGGAGCCGATGGGGGTGGTCCAGAGGTTGAGCAGGTCGTGCCGGTCGAGCCGGCGCTGGATGGGAACGAACTGTCGGTCGATGTCTGCCGCGAACGCGGTGAACAGCAGGCCGGTGTCTGGCTGTCCGCCGGTGACGCCGTCGTCGTAGTTGTAGGGGCGTCGGTAGATCCGTTCCGCGGCGTTGCGGGCATGTGCCACACGTACGTGGGCGAACTCGGGAATAGTCAAGAGACCGCCGTCGGTGGTGGCATCCAAGTCGGGTGCGTCAGTCTCCAGGGATCCGGTGAGCGGCGACCCGTCGGAGAGCCGACGTCCCATGATCTGTTCTCGGGAGGCGCGGTCGATGCCGGACCAGGTGTCGAGGTTCATGCGGATGCGGCGTAGGACCATTCCAGTGCCACCCTGCAGCCAGGAGGGCCCGTCGTTGATCCATACGACCTGGTCGAAGTCATCCGTTCCGGGGGTGGGGTTGACGGTTCCGTCGATGAATCCCATGAGATTTCGCCCGGTGGCGCCCTCTGCTGTGGTGCCTGCGGCTCGACGGAATCCGGTCTGGGTCCAGGTGACCTCAGCGAACGCCTTGGCATCACCGACCAGTACCTGCCGGGCATGTGAGACTGCCACAGGGTCGTCGGCGGCGATCTGGACGACCAGGTCCCCGCCGGACCAGTGTGCCTGCAGGGCGTCGATGCTGAACGGTGGAAGCGGTCGCAACCACGACGGCTGCTCCTTGTGGCTCAGCCCGGGAGTACGGAACAGACCTGGTCCCACGCCTACGGTGACGGTCAAACGCGCCGGCACGTCGGCCAGCTCAGGTACGGGATCTGCCAGGACCGCAGTGCCCTGGGTCATTCGCTCGATGTCGTCGGTCCAGATCTTCATGAGACGCACCAGATCTGCGCGGGCCACGCCGGAGCGGATGGCGAAGCCGAGGTAGGTCGCGAAGGCCTGCGACCTGGTGGCGACCCCGGCTTGGTGCGGACCCCAGCATTGCTCCTTGGATTGACCGAGGGCGCCTGCTGCGTCGACGGTTGCGGCTGCGAGAGGGGTGTCAGGCAATGCGGCGGCCCCAACCGCCGCGGCGCCACCTAAGAGCAGGTGACGCCGCGACACGTTGGGTCCGTCTGCAGAACGCTTCCTGGGACGGGCCATGGTCGGTCAGGACATCGACGGGCTGGGTGCCATCGAGTCCATGCCATCGTTCTTGTAGGTCTCCTCGCCACCGGTGTAGTCCTTGGCCTGAGCCGTGAACTCGGTGCTGGCGCCGTCGGCGCAGGTCAGCGTGAACGTGACGTCCTGGCCCGCCTCGATGGGCGCGCTGACATCCATCAGCATCAGGTGGTAGCCACCCGGTTCCATCGTGAGTGAACCGCTGGCCGGCACCGTGAACCCGCCGGGGACCGGCTGCATGACCATCTGGCCGTTGTCGTCGACGACCTCGTGCAGTTCCATGCTGCTCGATGCGGGTGAGGATGCCGCGGTGATCGTGACCGCTTCAGACGAGCTGTTGGACAGCGTGCCGAAGGCCGCCGTCATGCCCTTGTCGGCAGTTTTGACCCAGCCGTCAGCGACGGTCACCGGGCATCCTTGCGAGGGGTTGGGACTGGCCGCGGGCGATGACGCACTGGAACAGCCGGTCAGGCCCGCCAGTCCGAGGAGCCCGGCGGCCGCCAGGACCGTCCCGCGACGGCGCATCCGCTGCTGATGAAGATGACGTGAGGTGGTGATGAGTTTCATTTCAGACTTTCGTGAAGGGATGAAGAAAGGGAAGAAGTATTGGACGAACAGCCAGAGCGCAGGGAGGCGCACTGGGTGGAGCCCCTCGAGACGAGGGGCGGGGCTCAGGTGAACGTTGGCGTCACGGCAACGGGTGGTCCCCGGTGGATCGTCCCGGCAACAAGGAACAGTCGCGTGAGCGGTGGCGTGCCCTGCTCATCGAATCGGATCGCCGCCCGCGCCGCCGGCCAGACGGGAGGGATGCGCAGTGCGGTCCCCATCGCCGCAACGCTTTGTGCGGACCACTGGACCAGCAGAGCAATCGCTTGCAGGGAGAGGCGCTCCCCGGCGGCCAACCACCATCCGACGGCGACGGCTACGACGACGTGCCCGATCAACATCCCCGGTTGCGCCACCAGGCAGCCCAAAGCATCGCCGACCGCCGCCGCCAACTGGGGACCGTAGGCCTCACCGGAACGACGTAGCGTCCCTGCGTGCGCCCCGACCGCATGCAGCGGCGCCGACACATGATGCACCCCAGCCGAACCGCCGTGGGACGTCGGACTCATCGCGACATGCACCGCGACTTGCCCCAGGCCCAGCATCGCCACGATTCGAAGCGTCGATCCGGGGCGACCCTGCACTCCTCGGGCGACCACGATGGCCAGCAGAAAGACTGGAATGAGCCCGGCAGTTGCCGAGGATTGACCCCCGCCCGCCGAATGCATAATGGCCCCGAGGA
>CAIWTL010000475.1 GCA_903915555.1 uncultured Micrococcales bacterium
CGACCTGACCGGCCCCCGGCTTCACGGTGGTCAGGCCACCGCCCGGCGCCGGCGCCGGTGCGCTCGGCACACCCGCCGCACCCTTGCCCGTCGAGCTGCCCGCAGCACCGGAGCCCGATGCCGGTGGCCCGGTCTCCACACCCACACCGACCGAGATCGGCCCGGTCCCGGCGAGGAGGGCGGCCACCCCGTAGGCGTCCATGGCCATCACACTGTCCAGCTCCACGCCACGCGCAGCCATCCCGGACCTGCTCAACTCCCCGGTGTAGGGGAAGTGTCGCGACAGGTTGTAGCTGTTCCATTCAGAGGTGTACTCAGGGGTCCAGAACTCCAGGAACTCCGCCGGCATCCTGCCGTTGGGGATCCTCGTCGACAGCGAGTTGTTGGTATCGACCTCGTCGACGTCGATCCGGCCGTCGCGCGCGGACAGCAGTGCGTACGCGCCGAGGAAGCCACCCGTACCCCGCGCCTCCGAACCGTTCTGCAGCAGGATCATCCACTCCTGGCGGCGGCGCTCCCCCAGGAGTTCCGCACCGACATCCAGGGCCGTCCGCGCACCGGCCGCGGTCTGGGGAAGAGCGCCGAGTTGGGACTGGGCACTGACGACCGCCTCACCGACGGGACCGATCGATCCGGGATCGGCCCGCAGGACGGCGGCCGAGGCCTGATCCAGGGCCGGCGCCGCCGCACCGAGAGCCGTGGCGATGCGTCGCATGGCGGCGACGTCGAACCTGCCGTCGGGACCCCGCAGGTCCTCCGGCGAGAGCAGGGGCAGGACCGGCGACAGTTCCTCGGCGGCCTGGGCCGCTGCGACGGCGGCGGCACCGAGGTCGCCGATGCTGCCGGCCGTCGACCCCACGACGGGCAACGCCGACGCGACCGACCAGAAGGGTCCCGACACCGCGGCGGAGAAATCCCGGGCCGACTGCGAGAGGCCGGCCACCTCTGCCTGCAGGGCGGGACCATCCAGATCCCGGACCGAGGCGGTCAGGGCGGCTGCGTCGCCGCGGAACTGCTGCGCCGCGCGCGCGGCGGTCACGAGCGAATACACGGTGTAGCCCACCAGGACCACGGCCATGACACCCAGCGCGATCCACAATCCGCGCACACGTCTGCTCCCCGACATGACCGTCACCCTAACCCCGCCACGCGGGGCCGCCGCCCTGCAGGGACGGCCTGCAGGGACGGGGAGTGCGGGCGGTCATGCGTGGAGGGCCGCAGGATGAGAGGATCCTGGGCATGGACAAGCCAGAGATCGAATTCCCCGGCGGCGACGCCCCCACCGAGCTCGTCATCCGCGACATCGTCGTCGGTGACGGGGCCGAGGCGGTGCCCGGCGCCAAGGTCGAGGTTCACTACGTGGGCGTCGACTTCGCGACCGGAGAGGAGTTCGACTCGTCGTGGAACCGGGGGGAGTCGATCGAGTTCCCCTTGCGCGGGCTCATCCAGGGCTGGCAGGACGGTATCCCCGGGATGCGCGTCGGGGGACGACGGGAGCTCATCATCCCGCCGGAACTCGCCTACGGACCCGCCGGCGGCGGTCATCAGCTGTCGGGGCGCACCCTGATCTTCGTGATCGACCTGCTGGGCGTCGGCTGATCTCGTGTCGGTCGTGTCGCCGGCCAGCCCCACCGAAGTCGTGGCCCGATGACGCCGACC
>CAIWTL010000476.1 GCA_903915555.1 uncultured Micrococcales bacterium
CGACGCCCCCGTCCTCACCGCCACCGACACCGAGCACATGGTGCACAAGGTTCTGCGCAGCGATCTCGTCGAAGACTTCGAGAACACCAACGAGGCCGACTTCGCCTACGCGATGGAGGGGGTGGGCCGATTCCGTGTCAACGCGTTCCGGCAGCGCGGCACCGCAGGCCTCGTCTTCCGCTCCGTCTCGATCGGTGCCATCCCCCTGTCGTCCCTGCACCTGCCCGAGGTCGTGGCGCCTCTCGCACTCGAGCCGCGGGGTCTGGTCCTGGTCACCGGCCCCACCGGGTCGGGCAAGACCACCACGCTGGCGGCGATGGTGGACCACATCAACACCAACCGTGAGGTCCATGTGGTCACGATCGAGGACCCGATCGAGGTCGTCCACGAGGACAAGATCGCGATGATCAACCAGCGGGAGGTCCACGTGGACACCGGCAGCTTCGCGAACGCGATGCGCGCCGCCATGCGACAGGACCCCGACGTCATCCTCGTCGGCGAGATGCGTGACATGGAGACCGTCCGGGCGGCGATCTCGGCCGCGGAGACGGGGCACTTCGTCATGTCCACCCTGCACACGGTGGACTCGGAGGAGACCATCTCCCGCATCATCGACTTCTTCCCGCCCCATGAGCAGCGCCAGGTACGCCTGAGCCTGGCCGGCGCCCTGCGCGGAATCCTGTGCCAACGCCTCGTCCCGAAGGCCGACGGGCAGGGTCGCGCGGTGGCCATGGAGGTCTGCGTCAACACCGGGCGCGTGGCGGAAGCCATCTCGGACGCCGAGAAGACATCGATGATCGGGCAACTCGTGGCCGAGGGCGGCTACTACGGGATGCAGACCTTCGACCAGCACCTGACCAGGCTCTTCGCCGAGGGGCAGGTCACCCTCGACGCAGCTCTCGCCTCGTCGAGCAATCCGCACGACCTCGTCGTGGAATTGCGGCGGCTCGGTCTCGTCCAGTGACCGTGGGGCGACTCTTCTGTAGGGTCTGCTCCCATGAGTGACATCCAGGTGGGGGACTCGGCGACCCTCGAGTTCCAGGTCGGGGAGGGCGATACCGCGGCCGCGCTCGGCAGCGGCGACGTTCCCGTCCTGGCCACCCCCCGCGCTGTGGCGTGGCTCGAGGCAGCTGCCTGTTCCGCCGTCGCCGAGCGCCTCGCCGACGGCGAGACCACCGTCGGCATCACCGTCTCGGTGGATCACTCCGTGGCGACGCCGGTGGGGGTGACGGTCGTCGCGACAGCGCTGGTCGCAGAGGTGGACCGCCGACGGGCGATGTTCGACGTCGCCCTCGTCAATCCGGACGGCACCACCGCGATGTCGGGCGTCGTGCAACGGGTGGTCGTGGACCGCGCGGAGTTCCTCGCGTCGCTGCCGCCCGTCTGAGCCCCGCCCCTCAGACGCCGGTGGTGCTGCGCGGGTAGGCGATGGTCGGGTCGGTCATCACGTTGACCAGGTACGGGACCCCCGCTGCAAAGGCCCGGTCCAGGGCGCCCCCGATGTCGGATGGATCGGTGACCGTCTCGCCCGCGCCACCGAGCGCGGTCACGACCTCGTCGTAGCGGGTGGGGTTCAGATCGGCGATGACGTCGTAGCCGTACAGGAAGTTCATGGGGTGTTTCTCCAGGGCCCACGAGCGGTTGTTCCCCACCACCATGACCACCGGCAGTCCGTGTCGGACGAGGGTGTCGACGTCCATGAGGGAGAATCCCGCGGCCCCGTCGCCCATCAGCAGCACCACCTGGCTCGAGGGGCGCGCCACGCGCGCGGCCATGGCGTAGCCCAGCCCGGTGCCGAGACAGCCGTACGGACCGGGATCCAGCCAGTTGCCCGGCGCCGCGGGTTCGATGTAGCGACCGGCGAAGGACACGAAGTCGCCGCCGTCACCGATCACGACGGCGTCGTCGGCCAGCCGCGGTTGCAGTTCGCCGTAGATCCGGGCCGGATGGATCGGGTCGGCCGATGACGCGAGGTCCTCGGCGTCTGACGCGACCGCCGCCCGGTGGGCCGCACGCAGCTCGGCCGCCCAGTCACTGTGATCGACGGTGCTCGGTCCCCCGTAGCAGTTCGCGACACCGGCCAAGATGCCGGAGAGGTCACCTGCGGCGGCAGCAGCGAGGTCCACGTGGCGGGCGAGCTGAGCCGATGAGTCGGCGATGTGCACCACCTGGGCGGGCGGTGCGCCGTCCTTGCCCCCGAAGGTGCCGTACCCCAGGCGGAAGTCCAAGGGAGCCCCCACCACGACGACCACGTCCGCCCCCGCGAACGCCCGTCCCCGGGCCCGGGTGACGAGCAGTTCATGGCCCCGGGGCAGCGCCCCGCGGCCCATGCCGTTGGCGATGACGGGCAGCCCGAGTTCCTCGACGACACTGCGCGCCGTCCGCTCGGCGCCGTCGGCCCACACGTCCCCACCGAGGACCACGACGGGTCGATGGGCGTGCGAGAGGAGTCCCGCGATGCGGTCCACGTCCTCGGGATCGGGCTCCGACACGGGGATCTCTGTCGCAGCGGCTCCCGCGGTCCCGTGCGAGAAGAGGACGTCCATGGGGATGTCCACGAAGACGGGACCCCGGTGCGGGGTCCCCGCCTCCGTGAAGGCGCGGTCCAGGCCCGCCCGTACGTCGTCCGGCTCGGTGACCGTGAAGGCCTGCTTGGTCACGCCCGCCACGAGGGGTGGGTGATCCAGCTCCTGCAGTGCGCCCTGGCCCCACCGGCCGGCGGGGGAGCGGCCACCGACGACGACGAGCGGGGACCCGTTGAACCACGCGCTGGTGATGGCGCTGACCGTGTTGGTGACGCCGGGACCTGCCGTCACGACCGCCAGTCCGGGGGTGCGGGTGAGTTTGCCGGTCGCTTCGGCGGCGAACGCGGCCGTGGACTCGTGGCGGACGTCGACCAGCCGCATAGGCCCTTCACGTTGCGCACGCATGGTGTCGCCACCGGCCAGGTCCACGGTCTCGCGGCCCCCGACCGCTGCGTCGTACACCGGGAACACGTGGGCGCCCGACAGCGTCCACATCACGCTCGCGCCGTGTGCAGTCGCCGCCCCCACGACGTGCTGACCACCGTGGCCGGTGACGGGTGTGTCGCCGGAGTCCGAAGGGGTGTTGCCTGCTGGCCGCGCAGCGGGAGGAGTCGTCATGCCCTCAGGCTAGGCGTTGCCCCACCGACGGTGGCGGGGCAGGCGGCAGCAGGGGCAGCCGGGTGGCTGCCGGGGCGGCCGACCGCGTCGTGAGGGGTGGGGTTGAATGTCACCATGGGACCTGTCGCCGTCGTCACCTGTCGTTTGATGCCCGAACCGGACAACGACGAGGAGTTGCTGATGGGTGCCCTCGCCGCGGCCGGTGTCGACGCCCACCTCGTGGCCTGGGACGGTGACCCCGACCGGGACTGGGGCCGCTACCGTGCGGCCGTCGTCCGCTCGACGTGGAACTACATCGACCACCTCGACCGCTTCACGGACTGGGCACGGTCGACGGCCGAGCAGACGGTTCTCGCCAACCCTGCCCCCGTCATCGAG
>CAIWTL010000477.1 GCA_903915555.1 uncultured Micrococcales bacterium
CTCGGTCTTGGGGGATCCCCAGGTGGTCCTGCGTGGACCGGACGACGCCCCGGTGGCGCAGGCCCCGTCCGCCGAGGATCTCGTGGGTCTCGGGGACGGCTTCTACCTCGATCTCCCCGGGGAGCCGTTGGCTCCCGGCTGTGACTACGAGGAGTGGTTCCGCGGCAAGCAGGACATCCCGACGGCGGTCTACGCCCGGGTCGTGGCCGACCCGGAGGGTTCCGAGACGCTGGTCGTGCAGTACTGGTTCTGGTGGGTCTACAACGACTGGAACGACAAGCACGAGGGCGACTGGGAGATGATCCAGTTGCTCTTCCCGGCGAAGGACGCCCGCCGGGCCCTGACGGTGTCCCCCACCGCGGTCGCCTACGCCCAGCATGAGGGATCGGAGGTGGCGGCCTGGGACGACCCCAAACTGCTGCGCGAGGGTGACCACGTGGCGGTCTACCCGGGGCAGGGGTCGCACGCCGCCTACTACACACAGGCGCGGTGGTTCGGGAAGAGCGCGGCCGCCGGCTTCGGGTGCGACAACACGTCGGTGTCCGACGGTCTGTCCGCGACCGTGCTGCGGCCCGAGGTCCGGATGCTCGACGGGCAGCCGTGGCTGACGTTCACCGGCCGTTGGGGCCAGAAGGCCCCCTCGTTCAACAACGGCCCGACCGGACCGAACACGAAGGACCAGTGGGACGCCCCGGTGACCTGGCAGGCCGAGGAGGGACGTAGTTCGGCGGTGGCCCTGCCCATGGTCCTGTCCGCTGCGGAGGAATCGTTCTGCACCTTGACCGGGGCGGGCTCGATGCTGTTCATCGACCTGCTGGCCAACCCTGTCGGCGTGCTGGTCGGACTCGTCCTGGCGATCGTGGCGATCGTCCTGCTGGTCCGGTCCACGACGTGGCGGGGGGGAGCGGGATCGATCGACCGGACCCGTGCCGCCGGACAGATCCTGGTCGCACCCGCCGGCATCCTGCGTCGGAACGCGTTGCACTACCTCCCGGTTGCGGTGGTCGTCGGGCTGGCTCTCATGGCGTCGTACACCACCCAGACTGTCCTGCTGCGCCCCGAGCCGACCGGCGATCTCGCTGCCGTGGGGGCGCCGGGAGGGTCGGTCGTGGACATCCTCCTCATCCTCCTGGTGGCGTTGGCGACACTGGTGGTCGCCGCGTGGGCGGTGGCGAGGACGGTCGCCATCACGGCCGGGTCCGCCGGGGGTCCGGAGCCGCCCGGGGGACCTCGCGCGACGCGGT
Organism: uncultured Micrococcales bacterium; assembly: GCA_903915555.1. Lineage (GTDB taxonomy): Bacteria > Actinomycetota > Actinomycetes > S36-B12 > CAIWTL01. The sequence goes on from CAIWTL010000477.1 coordinate 1,245, forward strand.
ACGGAACCGGTCGGACCCTGCTCACCTACGTGGTGGTCGCGGCCTGCGGTCTCACGATCATCCTCGTCCCGGTCGCCCTCTACCTCGTCGGTCGCTGGTCCGTGGCGACACCCGCGGCCGTGGTGGAGAACCTGCCCGTGGGTGCGGCCGGGCAGCGCAGTGCCGATCTCGTTCGGGGTCGGTGGTGGCGGGCGTTCGCCATCATGGTGGCGATCGGGATCATCGCGGTGGCGCCGGGGGCGCTTCTCGGGGCGATCCTCCTGTTGCTGACGGGGTGGAGTTTCTCCGTCGTCAACACTGCGGTGGTATGCCTGACAGCAATCATGGTCGTGTACGGGGCCGTGGCCGTGACCTTGCACTTCTACGACCTCTGCGCGCGACATGCGCAACAGATGCCGACGGTCCCGGACGAGGTGGGTGTATGAGCGAGCAGCAGCCGATCGGTGGGTCGCCCACCGACGATACGCCGTCCCCTGCCGTGGAACCCCTCGATGAGGACGGTGTCGGCGCCGTGGCCGTGGGAACCGTCCTGTGGTCGATCACCCTGGTCGTCCTGCTGGTCGTGCGGGATCGGTTGGGTGATGACGCCTGGTGGATCCAGGTGGCCCTCGTCGGGGCTCTCCTGGGGCTCCCCGGGTTGTGGTACACCACGAGGCGTAGAGCGGCGTATCGGAAGGTCGATCATGAGTGACGCAGTGTCGGTGCTGGCTCCCGGGTGCCTCGCGGGGCGCCGTGTGTGGGTGAGCGGTGCGGGGTCGGGGATCGGCCGGGCGACCGCAGTGGCCCTCGGGTCGCTCGGCGCTGCCGTGTTCTGCGTCGGTCGGCGGCCCGAGCCGCTCGAGGAGACCGTCGGACTCATCCGCGCCGAGGGTGGTACGGCTGTCTTCCACCCGTGTGACGTGCGCGAGTCGGACGCCGTCGACGGAGCCATCGACGCCGCCGTGTCAGAGTTCGGCGGATTGGACGGTGTCGTCAACAACGCGGGGGGCCAGTTCGTCGCGCCGGCCGAGACGATCTCCGAGAACGGTTTCCGAGCCGTGACCAGGCTGAACTTCGACGCCGTGTGGCGCGTCTCGACGCGTATCGCCGCACGGTGCCTCATCCCGCAGGAGTACGGCAAGGTCGTCTCGATCACGATGACGCCGCGCCGGGGGATGCCGGGGATGTCCCACTCCTCGGCGGCCCGATCCGCTGTCGAGACACTCACCGCCACTTGGGCGCAGGAGTGGGGGCGGTACGGCGTTCGGACCGCGGCCGTGGCACCGGGCATCGTCCACACCGAGGCGTGGGAGACGAAGTACATGCTCGACCCGGCGCTCGTCGCCAAGGTCATCCCCCTGCTGCGTCTGCAGCGGCCCGACGAGATCGCCGCTCTCGTCGCCTTCCTCATCTCACCCGCCGGTGACTACATCACCGGTCAGACACTCGTCGCCGACGGCGGGTGGGATCTCGTCGGCCCGGCGGCAGCCCTCGCGGGAGTCTCCCTCGACTGATCGGTGGTCCGTGCGGGGTCGGTGCGACGCCTGGGGGTCTCCGTGTCAGATTTCCTGCCGTTCGGCGAGTCTGGCGAAGGCGCCGTCGGCGGCACGCAGTTCCCGAGGGGTTCCCGACTCGATGATCCGGCCATCCGACACCACAAGGATCCGGTCCGCCCGTTCCACGGTGCTGAGCCGGTGGGCGACCGCGATGCGGGTCATCGGGGCAGCGAGCACCTGACGCATCACGATCTCCTGGGTCACGTTGTCGAGTGCGCTCGTCGCTTCGTCGAAGATCAGGACGCGCGGCCTGGCCGCGAGCGCGCGGGCGATCATGAGTCGCTGACGTTGGCCACCCGACAGCGTCCCCCCGCGTTGCTCGAGTACTGCGTCGAGGCCGCCGGGCAGGGATGAGACGACTCGCTGCAGGCCGGCGGCGTCCAGGGCCTGCCAGACCTCGTCGTCGCTGAGGGACAGGGGCCCGCAGATGCACTCCCGGATCGTGTGACCGAAGGGAGCCGACGACTGCAGCACCGTCCCGATCTGGCGGCGCACGGCCGCGACGTCGAGGGAGGCCAGGTCCTTGCCGTCGACGGTGACAACGCCACTCCAGGGTGATTCGAAGCCGAGCAGGAGGCGCAGCACGGTGGACTTGCCACCGCCCGACGGTCCCACGAGGGCGACGAACTCACCGGGCTCGATCGCCAGGCTCAGCCCGTCGAACAGGGGCGGTCGATCCCTGTCGTAGCCGAAGACGACGTCCGTCAGGGCGATGGCGCCCCGCAACGGACCCGGGGATCGGGCCTCCTGCGACCGCTCGACGGGCGCCGAGGCCAG
>CAIWTL010000478.1 GCA_903915555.1 uncultured Micrococcales bacterium
CCCGAAGGTCCAGTTCCCCGCCACGGACAGCCGCTGCGCCGCCCGGAGGGAGGGCACGCTCCAGGCCCTTCAGGACCAGCCGGTACTGCCAGCTCCCGTTGCCGTCACCGGCGCCACCCTGACTCACCGCATCACCGACGATCGCTACCGCGCCGCCAACCGGAGCCCGGTGTCGTTGGCCTCCCGCTTCGTGCCCACGTTGGCGTAGATGCCGGTGGCGACGGACGGCGGTCCGCTGAACCAGAAGCCGCCGCGCAGGCCGCGCGAGACACTCTTCTTGCCACTCAGATCGTTCCACTGGTAGACGTTGCCCATCTGCTCCAGCGTGCCGTAGTGGCTGGGACCCCCGGGGAACGCTCCCATATCGGTCAGGTAGTTCTGGCCGGTGTCGACCGAGACGAAACCGGTGGCCGAGTAGGTGAAGGTGCGGTTGGCATCGTTGATGAAGTTGACCTGGTTGGGAGTGGACCCGATCGTGTTGCCCGGCCGCGAGTTGCTGCGGGTCGCGTAGCGCCAGTACCCGCCGCCGTCAGAGTTGCGGCTGGGGTCGAAGTAGGCCGCCTTGTACCACTGGTCCTCGTTGGGGATCGTGTAGGTGGGTGCCGCACCGGTGTTCGGATTGACCGAGTTGACGGCCACCGCCGCTCCGGTCACCGCCCCGTCGAGGTTGTACGCCCCCTGCTCGGTGGTCGTGGGGCCCGCGGCGCCGATAGGTCGACCGTTCGACATCCAGTTGGCGAAGCGGGCGGCATCGAACCAACTGACGAACGTGATCGGCCGATTCGCACTGGAGCCGGCATTCACCAGGGGTGAATACGCGTAGGCACCGTCGTCACCGGTCCGCCCGATCCCCACGCTGTTGAGCACCGTGGTGGACCCCATGTCGGTCGCGTAGAGCCCGTAGGGGTCGGACTTGGCGACCGCGTTGAGGAAGTCGCTGTACTGCTGGATGGTCACCTCGTACTTACCGATGGAGAACGTGGTGTCGACCGCGCCGTACCCGGTCGTGTCAGCCGCGTTGCCGGGATCGCCCACCGACACCAACTCGTACGGCTCCGTCCCGCTGGGCACACGGTTGCTGGCCAGCCGGAAGCCGCCGTTGCTGTTGTTCGTCTGCGGCGTGACCCCCAGGCGGTAGTCGGACCGCAGGTAGGTGAAGAACGAGGTCCAGCCGCCGCCGCGCAGCACCTTGGTCTTGCTCGCGGTCCCCTTGCCGTCGATGATCTCCCATACGCTGCCGTTCATGTCGAACGTGTCGAAGGGACCGGGTGACCCAGGGAACGATCCGACGTCGGTCAGATACTGCTGCGTCAGCAGGAGCCCGGGTTCCGCCGTGACGGAGAACAACGTCCCGACGTTGTAGTTGATGTTCAGGCCCCCGCCGATGACATTCCCCGGTGGAGACGTGCTCTGGGTGGCGAACGGCCAGTAACCTCCCGAGCCGCTGTTCAGGTCCGGGTCGTAATAGGCCGCCTTGTACCACTGGTTCTCCGTCGGGAGCCGGTACTTGGGGGCTTTCCCGGTGTTGGGATTGGTCTGGTTGACGGGGACCGCCTTACCCTTCTTCGCGGCTTTGCTGGTCAGGTTGTAGGCGCCGTTCTCGGTGGTGGCGGAGTTCTGTTTGCCGCGGGGGGAGCCGTTGCACAGCCAGTTGACGAACCGTGCGGAATCGAACCAGCTGACATAGGTGATCGGTCGCCCGCCAGCGGTGGCGAACTCCCCCTGCACCGGTCCGGCGGGCCGCAGTGCCCGGTAGTGGTAGTACTTCCCGCGCTTGGTTCGCTTGATCCCCGCCACCGTCAGATCACTCGCCATCGACTTGTTGTAGAGGCCATTGGGGTCCTTGCGCGCGACCGCACGAAGGAATGCCACGTACTGCGCGATGGTGACGTCGTACTTGGCTATCCGGAACTTCTTGCTGACTGCGCCGAACCCCGTGGCCTGATCCGCGGCGTTACCGGCGTCTCCCACGGTCACGAACGGGCCGCCGGCGGCTGCCTCGACCTGGTCGGCGGTTGCGCTCGCAGCGGCGGGAAGCGCCAGGCACACTCCGACGGCGGTCGCGCAGGCGACACCTGATCTGATCCTCATGACGCCTCCACCCGGACTGGCGTCGTCAATCTATGCGCGAACCCCCGCAGAGTCCACCTGCCGCCTGCTCCGGCGCCACAGGATGAACTGCCAGATGTAGCGGGCGGCCGCCGCCAGGAGCACCAGCACTCCGAACCACATGCCACCCAGGACCGTGAAGGGCGCGTCGCGCGGCCCGAGGTGGACATCGGCCACCAGAACCGCCTGCTCCCCTTCCTGGACGTTCACGTCGCTGAGCGCCATCACCTGCCCGTTCGCGTCGGTGATCGTGGCGTCGAAGCAGACGATCATGCCCAGGGCGCCGAAGGGGGCCGCGAAGGTCGGGTAGATCTGCGGGGTTGTGCCGCCCCAGGTCTCCCCCGCCACCAAGACCGGGTGGACCTTGTAGGTGACACCGATCAGTTCCCCGTCAGAGCCGAACGCAGCGGCCATGTTGGGCGCCGCACGATTCGGCCAGGCGACCGGTTCCTCGGCGATGAAGCCGGGGACGGCGAACTGCAGGACCTCCCGGGACACCGAGTTCTCCCGCAGGGGGTCGGCGGAGCCGTGACCTCGCA
>CAIWTL010000479.1 GCA_903915555.1 uncultured Micrococcales bacterium
ACCCAGCGCGGTGACCGCGTCCCCCTGGTCACCGGCGACCCGGCCCGACTGAGGCAGGTCACCGGGAACCTCATCGGCAACGCCCTCAAGTACAGCGGAGAAGACGTGGAGGTCGTCGTCGACAGCGCCACAGCCGGGCAGGTGCGCCTGACGGTTCGCGACAGCGGGCCCGGGATCCCCGATGACGAGAAGGCCAAGATCTTCGGACGCTTCTACCGGGGGGATCCCAGTCGGACCCGCGCCGCGGGCGGCACAGGACTGGGGCTGAGTATCGTGTCGGCGATCGTGACGGCCCACGACGGCACCGTCACCGTCACGGACACCCCCGGCGGGGGTGCCTCGTTCACCGTCGTTCTGCCATCCGTGTGAGTTCGGACGACCGGGTCACCACGATCTCTCCGCCCGAATACGATGCTGTCGACTCGAGGGGAAGGACACCCCATGTTCCGCACTGCGCTCGTGGCCGTCGCCACCGCCTCACTCACACTCGCGACACTGACGGTCGCCGCGGGGCCGGCCGCCGCGGTCACGACCCGCTACGCATCCCCCACCGGCTCGGGGGTGGCATGCACGCAGAGCAACCCCTGTACCCTGCCGCAGGCTGTGTCCGGTGCATCCGACGGCGACGTCGTCCAGCTGACCGCCGACGAGTACTACCTGACCTCGCAGCTGGACATCACCGCGGACGACCTGACCATCCAGGGTCCCGAGGGGGTGACGGACTCCTCGTCCTTCCTGGCCTACCTGATCTTCCCGGAGGCGCCCATCGGGGTTCCGAACGACCAGACCAAGATCCGGCTGTTCGGAGACCGCATCCGGTTCGAGCGCCTGGCCATCACCGGACGCGCCGACGGTAGTGCCGCACTCGTGTCAGGTAGCGGAGGGGAGGCCCGCTACAACCGGGTCAGGATCCACAACAGCGGGGAGGCGGACACACTCGTGGGGGACAACGTGACGTTGACGAACAGCGTTGTCCAGCAGATCGGTCCCGGAAGCCTGGGCTCGGCGGTCTCGGTCACCGGTCTCATCTCGAGTTCCACGATCTACTCGACGAACGGGACCGCCATCCTGCAGGCCAACCAGTACCACGCCACCCCCAACTGCTCCACGATCATCGTCAACACGATCGCGTGGGGCGGCGGCGACAACATGCTCATCGATGACACCGCTGGACCTGGGTCTTTCTGCTCGTCCCTGCTGGTCGACTACGACTACTCCTGGATCCCCGCGACCCCGGGGGCATCCTCGAGTGGCGGCATCCGCATCGTGGCGGCCTCGACGCCTCCCACCGTGGGCACCCACAACCTCCCGGACAGCGCAGCTCTCTTCGACCCGACGTCGCCCGGGGACTCCTATCTGTCCGACCTCGTGCTTCCGCCCGGCTCCCCCGCCATCGACGCGGGTTGTTCGCGGACCGGCTCGTGCACCTCTCACGACTACTACGGCCGACCCCGTCCCATCGGCTCGGAGAACGACATCGGTGCCATGGAGCAGTCCCTGTCACCGGTGGCGGGAGCTGTGACGGTGGGCGACATCTCCCGGACGACCGCGACCCTGTCCGCATCCCTCCAGCCCCGTGGGCAGGCCACGGACCTCCGCTTCCAGGTGCGGCCCGTCGGCTCGCCGACCTGGACGACCGCGGCAACGGGATCGCAGGCCACCGATCTGTTCGGTGCACCCACGGTCACCGGGTCACTCGGCGACCTGTCGCCGGCAGTCGACTACCAGGCTCGCCTCGTGGCCACGAGCGGTCGGGGTGAGTCCGCGTCGGAGCCGGCGTCATTCCGCACGCTCGATCCCGCTCCCACCCCCACTCCGACACCCACACCGACGCCCCCCACGGTCAGCGTCACCTCGACCCGGGTCGCGGTGACCAAGAAGAAGGCGCGGGTCATCAGTGCGGTGACCGTGTCGGCTGCCGGTCGGATCACGCAGCGCGCGGTGAGCACCGGGCGCCGAGCCACGACCCGGGGAACGGTCGCTCGCTCGGCGGCGGGGGCCGGGCAGTACCGCGTGGTCTGCACCCTGTCGAAGAAGAGCCGCAAGGAGTTGCGCAAGCGATCCCTAAGGCTGGCAGTGACGACGAGGCTGACGACGCCGACCGGTCAGACCTCAGCCACCACGAAGCGGGTCACGCTGCCCCGCAGGCGTTGACACGTACTCAGCGGAAGAACTTCAGGGAGGCGTGCAGCTCGGTGGCGCCGGTGGCTGTTCGCAGCTCCTGGGCGTTGCCGGAACGGACCCCGCTGCCGGGCATAACGATGGCATCCCGCGGAGCCGCCTCGACCATCCGTCGGATGGACTCCACGCCCTCGACCGCGGTGGGTGCGCCCCCCGACGTGAGCACGCGCGCGCAGCCCAGCTCGAACGCCGTCAGCGCGGCCGCCACGGGGTCCGCCGCGTCATCCACCGCACGGTGGAAGGTCACCGGGACCCCCTGCGCCGCCTCGACCAGTCGTCGCGTGGCCGTCTCGTCGACGCCGCCGCCCGGGGTGAGGCATCCGGCGACGACGCCGGCCGCGCCCATCGTGACAGCCGTGTCGACGGCTGAACGCATCACGTCGATGTCGCTCGGTGAGTAGACGAAGTCACCGGGGCGCGGCCGGATCATGACCATGACACCGATGCTCGACTCGCGTGTCGCGGCGACCGCCGCCGAGATCAGCTCGGGCGGCGGCGTCACTCCTCCCGCCGGGTAGTCGACGCAGAGTTCGATGCGGTCGGCGCCGCACCGCACGGCCTCCGCCACCTCGTCGGCGGACGTCGCCAGCACTTCGAGCAGAGGCAGTTCGAGACGCTCGAAGTGCTGGAAGGTGGCCGCCTGTCCCACGAGCCTGGCATCGTCGTCCCGCACCGGCCAGACGGTCGCGTCGTGGATGACGAACCGGCGTCCCGTGGCGCTGATGCGTTCCCCGGAGTAGCCGGTCACCACGTCGTTGCCCGACAGCGTGTCGGACCGGGACGACCGGTGGTCCGGCGGCGCGGTCAGCCGGGACGGGAGGCCGATCATGGTGTGCCATGGCCGCTCCCACAGCCGCTGGGCGAATTCATTGGCGTACACGAACAGCGGGTCGTCGCCCAGCCTGTGGCACAGCACCGCCCGGTCCGTGAGGTAGGGGTCGGCGCCCAGGTCGATGCCCGTCAGCGCCCAGCAGGACGCGGCGATCCACGCCTGCCAGGGCTCTCTGCCGTCGCGCCGATCCACCGTTCGACCTTAGTCACGACTCGAACGACGGGCAGGATCGCGATGACTTCTTTCCTTACCGCTGTGGTTGCCTAGCGTGGAAGACATGGGGACTCCTCCGACACCGGCCCTGCGCACCCGCGGTCTCACGAAGTACTACGGACGGCAGACGGGTGTCCTCGATCTCGACCTGGACGTTCGGCCCGGGGAGATCTTCGG
>CAIWTL010000480.1 GCA_903915555.1 uncultured Micrococcales bacterium
ACGGGATTCGAACCCGCGCTACCGCCTTGAAAGGGCGGCGTCCTAGGCCGCTAGACGATGGGGGCCGGACTCGCGGCCCTCACCGGCTTGAATGCTCCGTTGAGTGCCGCTTCAGCATAGGGGACTGCTCGTGCGTTCTCCAAGCCGGGGTTTCCCGGATGGCACGGGGCCGGATAATGGGGTCCATGCCCGATTCGCCCGCCGAACTCGTCGCCCAGGCTGCTGCGGCGTTGCGGGACGGCAACCTCGTGGCTCTCCCCACCGAGACGGTGTACGGACTCGCTGCGGACGCGGGCGATCCCCACGCGGTCGCCCGGATCTACGCGGTCAAGGGAAGGCCCGCGGATCATCCCCTCATCCTCCACATCGCCTCCGCTGCCGACCTCGGCGAGTGGACCCGTGATGTGCCCGACTGGGTCGGGCGTCTTGTCGCACGGGCGTGGCCGGGTCCCCTGACCGTGGTCCTGAGGCGGTCTCCGCGGGTCGGGGACTGGGTGACCGGTGGCCAGGACACCGTCGCCGTGCGCGTCCCCGATCATCCCCTCACCCTCGCGATCCTGCGTGACTTCGGCGGCGCGGTCGCTGCACCGTCAGCGAACCGGTTCGGTCGGGTGTCCCCGACCAGTGCCGGGCACGTCCACCGCGATCTGGACGGACTGCTCAGCGCGGGCGACCTCGTCATCGACGGCGGTGAGTGCGATGTGGGCGTGGAGTCCACCATCGTCTCCGCCGTGGGCGACGCGCCGGTGATCCTGCGGCCCGGGCACTTCTCGGCCGCCGACGTGGCACAGATGAGTGGGAGGGACGTCGCGGCCCGGCCACCGGACTATGCGCCCCGGGTCTCGGGAGCCCTACCGTCCCACTACGCACCACGCGCTCGGGTCACGGTGGTGGAGGCGGTTCCCGACGATCCAGGCGCCGGCGTGATCGCGCCGGCCGGGATCGACACACCGACCGGGATGGTCCGGTTGCTGGCACCCGCCGATGCGACGGACTACGCCCGGCGTCTCTATTGGGCGTTGCGGGAGGCCGACGCCCTCGGGCTGCCCACCGTCCACGCCGTCGCTCCCACCGGTGACGGGGGAGCAGCCGCCGCCGTACGGGACAGGCTCACCCGGGCGGCAGCAGCGACCTGACCTCTGGTCGCGTCTGAGCGGAGTTCGGTGGCCCGGCCTCAATCCAGCAGGGTCGCGATCTCGATCCGCGTGATGGTGTCGTCCTCGACATAGAAGGCGGTGCTGGTCTCGCCCTCCGTGGGCAGTTCCTCGGTCTGACACAACTCACGGCTGCCGTCCGGCAGCAGGGCTTGGCACGAGACATCGACGGCGTCCACCAGCTCGCCCTGCGTCGATCCCACGCGGATGCCGCTGCGGGTGCGCTGTCGCGGTCCATCCGTCCACATGGCGTTCACGCCGAACCCCGACACGATCTGCACATGGAGCCTCTTCGGGAAGCGATAGACCGTGAACGGGCGCCCGTTGGCCATCGTCTCCACCGGTCCCGCCTTCCCCCGTGAGCCGACCTTGGCGCGGACCTGCTTGAGGCTGTCACCGATCTTCACCTGGCTGATCCCCACATCGACGGTGACGGTGTTCCGGGGGGCTGCGTGCGCCGTGGGCTGCCCGGCCAGGACGCACGCAACCGCAACAGCACCCAGCACCCAACGTCGAGTCATGACCGGACGCTAAGTGACTCGGCGGCGAAGGGCAAAGACAAAGGTCATCTATCGCCCGATCCGACCACCGATGGCCCGGTTCAGTCGTAACCCAACTCGTGCAGGTGGTCGTCGTCGATGCCGAAGTGATGGGCGATCTCGTGCACAACGGTGATGTGCACCTCGTCCACGACGTCGGCAGGCGTGTCGCAGATCTGCAGGATCGGCATCCGGTAGATCCAGATCGTGTCGGGGAGGACGCCGACGTAGTTCGTGGTGCGTTCCGTGAGGGGGATCCCCTGGTAGAGACCGAGCAGGTGCTCACCAGGTGGTGGCCAGTCCTCGACCCGGAACACCACGTTGTCGATCAACTCCGCCAACTCCGCGGGGATCTGGTCCAGCGCCCGGGCGACGAGGTCCTCGAAGTCCTTCCGTGGCACGTAGAGCACGTGCCGAGCGTGACATGGCCCGTGCCGGGGAGCCAGATGTTGCGCTGACCGCGTAGGGGGACGTGCAGGCGGAGCGTCGAGAACTCCAGAAGTGCGGTGAATGGTGGGTGTGTCCTCGCCGGATTTCACTCGAACATATGTTCGAATATGTCATGGGGATGGACGGGGTTGGATCTGGTGATGTGACCGCCTCGCTGGTGGCGGGTGCGGCCAACTGCCCGGTGGAGGTGGTGGCGTGGGTGCGGGGGTTCGCGGCGGTGGCCGCGGGACCGGTGAGCGGCGATGTGGTCACCGGGGCGGGGTTGGCGGATCGGGTGACGG
>CAIWTL010000481.1 GCA_903915555.1 uncultured Micrococcales bacterium
CGTCCATGGTCCGGTCAGCCTATGTCGGGGGTGCGCCGTGAGGCGCAACAGACGCGGGTAACTGTCCGGTTACGGCCTTCCGCTCGCTCGCGGGCAACAGTCGCCACTGCACGGGTCGGTCGCCGCCGGCCGACGGATCGGGTCGGTGCTCTTCCGGGGGGCACTCCGCGGGAGCAGGATGGCGGTGTGGGCGAGCGGGAGCAGTTGATCTGGGAGCTGCGCGACCAGGGGATCCGCGATGAGGCGGTGCTGCGGGCCATGGCGACCGTGCCGCGCGACGCCTTCGTGGATCCGCGGTACCGAGGTGCGGCGTGGCGCAACCATCCCCTTCCGATCGGATGGGACCAGACGATCTCGCAGCCGTTCATCGTGGCTCTGATGACGCAGTTGATCGAGGTGGGTCCCGGCGATTCGGTGTTGGACGTCGGTACCGACTGTGGGTATCAGGCCGCGGTCCTGGCGGTCCTCGGCTGTCGGGTGCACGGGATCGAGGTGGTCGACGAGCTCGCGGCCGTCGCGCGGGGCAATCTCGCCGACCTGGGGTTCCTCGTCGACGTCGCATCCGGTGACGGTCGGCGGGGCCGCCCGGAGCACGCCCCGTTCGACGGCATCGTGGTGGCCGCCGCTTCGCAGGACATCCCCCCGGCTCTCCTCGGCCAGTTGCGCGTCCCGACCCCCGACCGACGGGGGGGTCGGATGGTGATCCCGATCGGAGACTCCGGCGAGCAGGTGCTTGTCCTGGTGGAACGCACCGCCGACGGATACCAAGAACGAGAGGTGGAACGCGTTCGTTTCGTCCCCCTCGTCGGGGGGTCCGACCGGGCTCACTGAGGGGACCGCCACTGAGGACCGAGTCCCGGTCCAGGGGTGCACCGTCGTCTGCAGGGGGTCACCCACTGTCCGGTCCGCACCGGGACGCGGACGCTCGGCACAAGGTGGGATCGTCAAGGGGATGGCGCGATGTGGTTGTCGGATCTCGAGTTGGCCGGCACGACTTCGGACCGGGACGGGTTCGTGCGCATCGGTGGTCTGGATGTCCCGTGGGCAGGTCCCCGTGTCGTCCCCGTCTATGTGAGGCGCTTCGATGACGGCGGGGTCGGTGAGATCTTCCTGTCCGTCGAGGACGTCGGGCGGCGCAGGCGATGGCCGGAGTTCCTGTCCTCGGCACAGCAGTTGGCGCCGATCGAGCAGGTGGGACTGGCCGACTGCCCGAGCGACACCCTGGTCATCGGGAACCTGGGGGTCCCGTGGCAGCGGCGCCGGGGAGCGGAGTGTGTCTACGTGCGCCGCTCACTGCGGGATCTGTCCGTCGCCCAGATCCGCCTGGCGCACCACGACGGCCTGGCCGACGAACTGCTCATCGCCCGCGTCCAGGAGGCCGAGCGGTACCCGCTGGGACCGGCCGCCTACTGGTGTTCGACGTGACCCCGACTGCGGATACGGGCTGACCGCCGCGTGCTGACGGCGGGCACGTGTGGTGCATACTGGTGCGGCCGAGGAGATCCTCGCGCGGGTGTAGTTCAATGGCAGAACATCAGCTTCCCAAGCTGACAGTGCGGGTTCGATTGCCGTCACCCGCTCCAGCAGTCGGCACGGTCGACCGAGTTTCCCAG
>CAIWTL010000482.1 GCA_903915555.1 uncultured Micrococcales bacterium
CAGCCGCTCCTCGACAGCTGCGGTGGCGTGGTCGAACCGGCACACCCCCGGCTCATAGCCGTCAGCGCGATCCCGCGCCGCCATCGCAGTCAAGGCCTGCTGCAGATCCGGGCCGACCGGCAGCCACAACAAGTCACGGACCTCGGGCCGCAGTTCCGCGTCCCACCACCCCGACTGAGTCCAGTCGGGCCGCAACCGACGCCACACCACAGCGGCGAAATCCCGATCCACCCCCACACCTCGACGAGCCGAGCCCCGCCGGACTCGCTGCCGCTTCGACCCACGGCCGGAACACCGAGACCCACCCCGCGAAGACGATCCGGGCCGGTCGGGGTCGACCGGGATCACACCCCCCACTGGGACGTGAAGATCGATCACCAGGCCCGCCATGCCCCATGAGAACACAGGGGTCCGACACAAATATCCGGCCCGACATCCGACAGTTCGTGATGCTCGCCGACGATGCGCGGGTCGGCGCTCGTCGGTGGCGGAGTTGCCGGTGTTTCCATGCGGTCGAAGGGCACCGGTACCTTGCTGAGGGCGCTCGCCCGCAGGGTCCCGCAACGGATCGTCGGGGGTACTCCTGGGGCACCGTCTGCCGCAGCGCACCCGCGGGTGGCTCCCAGCCAGTCGCAGGCCTCCATGCCACTGCGAAGAAGAAGGTGCGCGTCAGCGCCGCGCCGATGTGCTCGCGTGGACTGCGGATCGGGGTCCGCATCGTGGCCGAAGCGACCGGCGCGCCGCGGAAGGTGTTCACCCGCACCTACCGAGTGGATGCCAGGCCCGCTGTCCCCTGCCCCATCAGTGGCACCGGGTAGGTGTGTCAACGCAACGGGCGACGACCTAGGCAGCGAGTTCGCCATCCTCGAGTGAATCGGAAGGCCCGAACCGACCGACGAGCCGATTTTCCCAGTCGGCTCGTGCGGCCTCCTCAGAGCGAGGGCAGCGCGAAGCCCGTATTGGCGTGGCAGTCGTAACCGTGGGGATTTTTTGCCAGGTATTGCTGGTGTTCGGGTTCGGCGTAGTAGAAGGGCAGGCCCTCGGCGCTCGTGACCTGGGTGGTGATGGGATCCAGGCCGTTGTCCGTGAGCACTGTCTGGTATCTCTCGCGACTCAGTTCCGCGAGTTCCTCCTGCTCGGGCGTCGTGAAGTACAGCGTCGACCGGTACTGGGTGCCGACGTCGTTACCCTGGCGGTAGCCCTGCGTGGGGTCGTGGTTCTCCCAGAACACCTTGAGCAGATCGGCGAAGTCCAGGGTGTCGGGGTCGTAAACAACCTGGACCGCCTCGGTGTGGCCGGTGCGCCCCGTACACACCTCCGCGTACGTGGGGTTCGGCGTGAACCCACCCTGGTACCCGACCGCCGTCGAATAGACACCCGGTAATTGCCACATGCGCCGTTCCGCCCCCCAGAAACACCCCATGCCCACGTACACGACGTCGAGGCCCTCGGGGATGCCGGCGGGGAACTCCACCGGCGTGCCCAGCACCTCGTGACGGGCGGGCACGGGGAAGGGTCGTCGCTCCCGTCCGGGCAGCGCGTCCTGCGGGGTCACCATCGTCGACTTGCGGAGTCCGAAAATGCTCACACCCCATCCTCTCGTCATCTCGATCGCCACGCATCCGCGGCACCCCCCGATCCTCCGGCCCACCACCGCGACGAGGATGGCGTCCTCGAGGGAACGGTCAGGAATCGGCGCTGCGGGGCTGCAATGTCTCGGGCATGCGGGTGGCGGCGATCAACGCCACCGCCGCGACCGCCACACCCACCGCGAACGCCGGACCGAACCCGAGCCGGTCGGCCATGAAGCCCGCGAGGAGTGGTCCGAGGATGGCGCCGAGGTCCGCGGTCATCTGGAACACCGCGATCACGATGCCCTTGCCCCCGGGGCCGGCCACGTCGCCGGCGACCGCCGCGGGGGCCGACCCCATGAACGCCGTTGCCAACCCGGAGACCGCCATGGCCACCAGGAACATCCACGTCGCTCCCGCGATGACCAGCGCACCCATGCCGATGAGCGTCAGCGCAGCACCGAGCAGCAGAGCGGGGCGCCTCCCGCGCTGGTCGGCCAGGCGTCCCGCGGGCAGCAGCATGATCGCCTGGGTCGCAGCCGCGACGAGGAAACCGATGCCTGACATCGTCGCGTCGGAGGACAGGCCCTCGATCACGAACAGCGGTACCAACGAACTGCGCAATCCGAACGTCACGAAGCCGTTGGTGAGGTTCGCTGCCAGTGCGGCGCGATAGGCGGGGTTGCGCAGCGCCTCCCCCAGTGTCGGAGCCTGCGCGGTGGGCCCGGCAGTTCTGTCTCCGGCCTGCTCCGGCAGAGGCGGTCCTTCGAGAG
>CAIWTL010000483.1 GCA_903915555.1 uncultured Micrococcales bacterium
CGCCGAACTCCACCTTGCCGTCCATGTAGACCAGGACCTGACGGCCCATGCCGGCCTTCCCGTAGGTGACGACCCAGCGCGGGGTGCCGCCGAGCGGTGGCGGGGCGTCGGCCTTCTGGAGTTGCGCGACCTTGAGGCCGAAGTCCGAGGGAACCTTGCCGGGATGGTTGGCCACCCACTTGCGGGTTCGCTGGATCGTCCACTGCAGGTCTGTCTTCGGCTTGCGGAAGCCGAAGGAGCCGACGAAGGCGCCCTCGACGGTCTGGTAGCCGCGGAACTGTCCGTCCCGGTAGCGCAGGTACATGCTGGCGCTCTGACCCTGGCGGTTCGGCCACCCGATGTTGTAGATGACCTGCAGTCGCCCGAGGTCCTTGCCGGTCTTCGGGTCGCGCATGGAAGGCAGGGCGTTGACGGCACCCTTGCTGAGTTCGACCTTCGCCTTGGCGGGCAGGCCGAACCACCCGTTGATCTCGGCGTCGGACAGTGCCGCGACGCGCTTCTTGGCGTTGTCGATGATGGGTGCGACGTTGCCTTCCCACTGCTCCGCGTGAGCGGGACTTGCGGGGGAACTCAGGAGGGCCGCTCCCAGGGCCATCCCGGCGGAGGCGGTCGCGAGCATGCGGAGTCGATGTGTGGTGCGCATGGCCCGAGATTACGACTTCGGGACCATGCATGTCGGGTACTCGCTTGGGTGCCCCGTCGGCCCCGCTTCGGCTTCCTCTCGAGGTACGTGCGCGTACCTACGAGTACTTGTTGGCGTGAAGGCCGCCCGCACAGCGGGTACGACTCTCCGTCAGGTCAGCGGCCGGAACGTTCCGGCGCCCGTGACCCGTTGGCCCCGACCGGTTGTGGGGAGAACGGGGTGTCAACGACAACGACCAGATGGAGCCACTCATGCCCTCGTTCCTGACCCCAGTCACCGCCGCCCTGACCCTCGCCGCCGCAGCCACCGTGACCGGTCCCGCGCTGGCCACCCCGGCCATCGCGGCACCCGCCGACTCCGCCAGCCACAGCGCGGTTGCGGGGGAGCAGGTGCAGGGCGTGGATGGGACTCGATTCGTGATGCGCAACACCACCAGCAAGTCATTGATGCTGTACTGCGCCGAGGGTGGCGATCCGACGTCCAGCCATGAGCACTACATGGGCATCCTGCACCCCAACCGGGAGATGACCTTCACGGGCTACAACGACACCGACGGCACCGCTGATGTGTACGTGCGGGTCTACACCCGCCAGAAGGGAACCGGGGAGCCCGTGCGCGCCACGATGGTCGCAGCGATCGCCGCCAACAACCACTACTCCGGGTGGCCCTATCTGAAGGTGAACGTCGGGCTCGACCCATCCGGGAGCGCCTACACGCAGACGGCCTATCTGACCCAGCACGAGACCCACGACTCGTGGACGGTCACCGACGCCAATCGGTTCAAGGCCTGGATCCATCGTGACGGGGATCACGGTGACGGCTACAAGACTCTGAAACTCACTGTGAAAGACATCGACACCACGCCCACCCGAGACCTGTCCTACGGCTGATCGGGCCTCGACCGGGGCGGGGTGAGGAACACTCAGATCGTGGAGGGCGACTCCGAAGGCCGCATCGACGTGTGACGGCGGGACTGTTCCGGCAGCAAACGCCGACGGTGACGCCGCAGGCGAATAGCCGGCCGTGCTCAACAACGGCCATGCTCCTCTCCGCCCGATGTCTCCGCCGTCAGGTCCACACCGCGATCCGATACGGGAGGGCCACTGTCCCGACCTCTCGACCTTCCAGAGCATCACCGACCGCTCGAGCCACGGTGGTTCCGCACTCAGCTCCCCGCAGGTCCACGAAGACGATGCCGTAGTCGTTGGCGAAAGGTTCACCCTGACTGACCAGTCCTACCCCGGACGGCAACCGCGCAGCCAGCTGGACCACCTCTTCCCGGTACTGCTGGAACGAAAAGACCGTCTGATGAGTCTCCGCACGGCTGACTTCGTCGCGGTCGGCGTCACTGACCGGGATCACCGCAGCCAGAGCGGCCAGGATCCGGTCCAAGTAGTCGTTGTCGGCCGGCCGATCGACGACCAGAAGTTCACGTGTCCCCGGCAACTGCGCCAGGAGATCACGGGCGATCGCGTGGCAGTCATGCTCGAAACTCACGTCGGGCGCGAACAGGGGATGGATCCCCGGAGCGACCAGCAGCTGGCCGAACGGTAACTCCTGCGCGTCCACCGCGTAGTGGGCCCGTACCCCTGCCACCACGTAGCTCTGCGCGTCCACTGAAGCGGCGGGGTCCGGATGGTCGCCCATGTCCAGGACCACGGCGTAGCGGCGCTCGGCGAACGTGGCCGTAAAGTTGACCAGGAAGCGGCCCCAGTACTGCGCGAGACTGCCGTCGGGCAGCAGCGCGCCGGCTGGGTCCAGGTACAGGGTGACCACCGGACGACTCCCCGGAAGATTGGTCACGGTGCGCCTCCTGGCCGCATGCTAGCCAGTGGACCGTCGAAGACGAGTACACAGGAGGCCGAGCGATGCGGTACGTCGCGTGTGTGTTCGTCGCTGACGACAGCGAAGCCGGTACACCTGGGGGGATGCCGGGTGTCGAACGGCTCAGCGTCAACGCAGCCATCGAGTACGTGCGGGAGTTGTCGGACACAGGAGTCAGTGACGTCCTGCTCTTCGGAGTCCCCGCCGATCGTGGCTTGGACCGCGCCGCTGCTCCTGACGCGGTCATTCCGCGTTTCCTGACCCGGGCACGCGAAGTATTCGGCGATGAGGTCACCCTGGTCGCTGACATCGGGCTGTCCCCGTACTCCTCCGACGGCCACAGCGTGGTGATGACTGCGGCGGGTTCCCCCGACCTGCCGGCCTCCTACGACGCAGCCGGAAGACTGGCTGTGGCCTTCGCCGCTGCGGGCGCCCACGCCGTGGCCCCGTGCCTCTCCCTGCCCGATCAGGTGACCCAGGTCCGGGACGCCCTCGGAAACTCGCCGGTGCCGGTCATCCCCTACAGCACCAAGTTCTCGTCGGCGTTCTACGGTCCCTACCGTCAGACGGTGAACTCTCCCTTGGGTGCTGTACGCAAGTCGTACCAGACCGATCACACCGACATCGGAACCGGGCTCGCCCAATTGCACGATGACGTCGTAGCGGGATGCGACACCGTGATCGTCAAACCGTCGATGTTGTACCTCGATGTCTTGGCGCAGGCGTGTGCCACCACCGACGCAGCCGTGTGGGCTTATCACGTGAGCGGTGAATACCTCGCGTTGCTGATGGCCGCTGAGCATGG
This sequence comes from uncultured Micrococcales bacterium, assembly GCA_903915555.1. Lineage (GTDB taxonomy): Bacteria > Actinomycetota > Actinomycetes > S36-B12 > CAIWTL01. The sequence goes on from CAIWTL010000483.1 coordinate 3,273, forward strand.
CGGCATGTCCCCGCAGGAACTCTTCGACGAGTACCACGATGCGGTGCGTCGATGCGGCGCCGAAGCCGTCATCGGATACGCCCCGCAGTACTTCACCCGAGGGTCGGCATGAGCCGAGCCCTCGTGGTCGGTGCCGGCCCGACGGGGTTGACTGCGGCACTGACGCTGGCCCGCCACGGCGTGACCGTCGACGTCAGGGAGCAGAACCCCGGGTTGAGTGGCACTTCCCTGGCGGCCACTCTCCATCCGCCGACCCTGCAGATCCTGGCTGATCTGGGTGTGGATCTGACCGACACGGGATTGATCGCCGAC
>CAIWTL010000484.1 GCA_903915555.1 uncultured Micrococcales bacterium
CGCCTTCGACCGTGACGCGCTTGCGGTGCTCGCTCGCATCACCGCGTCCGCAGGAAAGGTTGAGGAACGTCGTCCAGTCCATGCTGAGCGTGACGGTCGCGGGTGCGGACTGCTCGGCAACAACCTTGGCCCGGCCATCATCGCCGATGATCACGTCGCGGGAGAAGGAGATGCCCGGCTCGCTGACACGAAGGCGCAGGACCTCGCCGGCTTGCGCGCCGCAGAGCTTGCCCCAGACCTTGGCGTAGCCGGGCAGCAACTGCGATGCCGTGGCCTGCGCACCCAGGGAGTCGAGATGCCCTGGACGACCGAGGGCGTCGCGGATGTCCTGCTCGTGCACCCACGTGTCGAGCGTGCGCATGCGCAGAACGCGACCGAGTGGAGCGGGACCGAAGGGGCCCGGGGTCTCGACGGTCACATCGTGCGGGCCAGCATCCAAGGCTGCGCGGCGATCAGCCACGTTGGCGGCGAGTTCGATAAGCACGTCCTCGCGCGCGCGCGAGCGGCGCAGGTCGACCGGGATCTCGGTGAGCCGCCCGAAGTCGCTCGTCACATGCGGCAGCGCATCCCAGTCAGGTTCATGCGCGTCGTCGAACTTGCCGATGAGGATGCCCTCAAGCCATCCGATATGCGCGACGATGTCGCCGACCGTCCACCCGGGCAGAGCTGTCGGTGTGTCCCACTCCTGCTGCGAGAGAGGGGTGACGAGGTCGTTGAAGTCAGCTGATGCGGACTGCCAGGCCCCGAAGATCTGGTCGAAGTCAGCGTTGTCAGGGATGGGCGTTGCCATGGTGGAAGGCTAATCGGGGCCAGGTGAATGCGAGTGACAGTTCAGGCGATTGCTGACATGCTCACCCCATGTCCCCCGGCAGCCGCGCTCGGCACTCGATCGTCACGCGTCGAGTGACCGTCGCGCTCAGTGCGGCGTGCCTGCTGCTGGCCGGGCTCATCGTGCCGGCAGCCGTGAGCACCGCGCAGGCTGGGCCGAGCGTCCAGCCCCGCATTGGAGCCACCCCGACGACGACCTACGCCGTCATTCGGGTCATCGACGTAGGCGTCGGTCCCGTAGGGGTGGCCGTCGATCAGGATGACGACACCGTCTACGTCACTAACTTCGACGCCGACAGCGTGTCGGTGATCAACGGCCGAACAGGACAGCGCACAGGCACGATTGGCGTGGGTGATGGCCCCGACGGTGTAGCCATTAACCAGGGTGATGACACCGTCTATGTCGCCAACTCCTTCTATTTGTCCACCACCGTGTCCGTCATCAACGGTGCCACTGGGCTTCTCACCGATGACACCATCACAGTGGGACGAGGGCCCACGAGCGTGGCGGTGAATCAGGAAGACGACACCGTCTACGTGACCTGGGGAGACTTCGGCTTCGGAACAGGCGTGGATGACACTGTGTCAGTTCTCAATGGCCGAGACCTGGACGACTCCGTGGCCGTTGGCGTGGGCAACGGGCCTTCGGGTGTAGCAGTCAATCAGCGAGACGACACCGTCTATGCGGCCAACTTGTACGACGCCACTGTGTCCGTGATCAACGGTCGCAGGGGACAGCTCACAGATGACACGATTCCCGTGGGTGCTGAACCGATCGGTGTGGCGGTGAAGCAGGATGACGGCACGGTCTACGTGACGAACAACGACTCCAACACCGTGTCGGTCATCAACGGTGCCACTGGGCTTCTCACCGGCACGATCACAGTGGGAAGCCGTCCCTGGGGGGTGGCGGTGGACCAGGTCAGCGGAACCGTGTACGTCGCCAACTACGCCTCCAACACCGTGTCGGTCATCAACGGTCGCACTGGCCTTCTCACTGATGACACGATGACGGTGGGAAGCAGTCCGCGAGGCGTTGCAGTCGACGATTCAGGAATCAACCAGGGCCTGGTTTACGTCACCAACAGTGTCAGCAACAGCGTCTCGGTGATCGGACGCGTCTCCCCGACGTCGGTCCCAAGTAGCGGTAACGCTGGCGACGCGGTGACGATCAATGTCGACGTGCCTCAGGTCACCTACGACGTGGACGACTCCACGGTGGCGTCGGTGTCCTTCGGCGGCACCACCGTCACGCCCACGCCGCTGGCCGGAGATGCCTGGCAGGTCGCCGCCCCAGCGGGTACACCCGGGACGAGCGTGCCCGTGACGGTGACATTCCGTGGCGGACTTACCGCGTCGGCCGGCACCTTCACCTACAACGTGACGACGGTCTACCCGCCCTCCGCGCCGCTCGACGTGACGGCGGTTGCGGGCGACGCGGAAGCCGAGGTGTCATGGGCTGCTCCAGCAAGCCCCGGTTCCTACCCGGTCAGCACCTACGAGGTGCGCTCCACCCCCGCCGGCAAGTCCTGCCTCGCCACCACCCTCACCTGCACCATCACCGGGCTGGCCAACGGCACGGCCTACTCCTTCGAGGCCCGAGCCCTCAACGGCGCCGGCTGGGGGCCCTGGTCGGCACCCAGCAACACCGTCACACCGATCGCCCCCGTGCCACCCTCAATCACGATCGCCGGCAGCCGCGGCACCGGCGCCGACCGCCTCACCATCACCGTCACCGGCACCAGCACCGGGCTCACCGGCACCCAGGTCCGCGCGCACGTGAAACTTCGCGGCCAATCCGACTATCAACCCGGACGCCTCGTCGACCTCGACACAAACGGACGATTCACCTGGCAGCGCACCACCGGCCGAAAGGCATACATCTACTTCACCGGCGACACCGCAACGTCCAACCGCGTCATCATCCCCGCCGCAACCGGCTAGGACGCTTTCGACGCGCACGAAATGCAGCGCGCGCCCACCCTCCGCTCCCGGCACTCGATCTCGCACAGGGATGGCGCACCACATCGCCGTAGGATGGAAGCGTGCCTCCGTTGATGCCCATCGGTGCCGCCTGCTTCCTCGTTGCTGGGCTCATCACGGCCGCGGGCACGCACATCGCCCAGGCTGGGCCGAGCCTTCAGCCCCGCACCACACCCCCGGCGACCACCCTCGCGGTGATCAAGGTTATTGGTGTGGGCGACACGCCTCTCAGCATCGCCGTGAATTCAGTCGATGACACGATTTATGTGGGTAATCAAGTCTCCGACACGGTGTCGGTCATCAACGGCCGCACCGCCACGGAAGACGACACCATCGACGTGGGAGATGCCCCGACCGGCGTCGCTGTCGACCAGGACGATGACACCGTCTACGTCACCAATCAAGACGACAGCACGGTGTCGGTCATCAACGGCCGCACCGCCACGGAAGACGACACGATCACCGTCAGCAGCCGCCCCTTCGGTGTCGCTGTCGACCAGGACGACGACACCGTCTACGCCACCTTGCGCGACGACAGCACGGTCTCGGTCATTAATGCCCGCACCGCCACGGAAGACGACACGATCAGCGTGGGATGGCGTCCGCGGGGCATTGCCGTGGATCAGGTGGACGACACCGTGTACGTCGGCAATGAGGCCTCCCGGACGGTGTCGCTCATCAGTGGTCGCACCGCCACAGTCGCGGGCCCGCCCATCTCCCTGGGTGCGGATCTCCTGAGCGTGGCAGTGAACCAGGCCGATGACACCGTCTACGTGACACGGCTTCTCTCGTTTGCAGGCAGCGTATCCATCATCGACGGGCGCAGCGCCGCGGCTGTGGGGACGCCGATTGCCGCAGGGCCGTTGACGCCCTACGGCGTAGCGGTGGACCAAGTCGATGACACCGTCTATGTGACCGACGAAGGTCTCAACACCGTCTCCATCATCGACGGCCGTACATCGACCGTGTGGACCACCCTCACCGTGGAAGGCCGCCCCTATGCGGTGGCGGTCGATGACACGGGCACGCGCCAGGGTCTTGTGTACGTCACCACCCTCGACAACAACGCGGTTTCGGTCATGGGTCGGGTAGAGCCGTCCTTGGGCACGACGTCGGGCACCTCGGGCAGCCCGGTCACGATCAATGTCGATGTGCCGCAGGTCGACTACGACGTGGACGGCGCCGCGGTGGAGTCGGTGTCCTTTGGTGGCGCGACGGTCCTGCCGACTCCTCTCTCGGGAGACTCCTGGCAGGTCACCGCCCCCGCGGGCACACCCGGGACCACCGTGACGGTGCCCGTGACGGTGACCTTCCGCGGTGGGCTCACCGCGTCGGCCGGTAGCTTCACCCTCACCACGCCGCCGGCGGCGCTTCCGCCGGGGGCGCCGTCGCAGGTGTCGGCGACGGCCGGCAACGCCTCCGCGACGGTCACCTGGGCGGCGCCAGCGGATACGGGCTCCTTCCCCATCACCCACTACGAGGTGCGCTCCACCCCCGCCGGCACATCCTGCCTCGTGACCACCCTCACCTGCACCATCACCGGGCTGACCTACGGCACGGCCTACTCCTTCGAGACCCGAGCCCTCAACGGCGCCGGCTGGGGACCCTGGTCCACGCCCAGCAACACCGTGACCCCGTTCGCGCCCGTACCACCCTCGATCACCATCA
>CAIWTL010000485.1 GCA_903915555.1 uncultured Micrococcales bacterium
CGACACGTCGAGGGTGTTGCGGGTCGCCGTCTCGAACGTCCGGATGCCCCGCTCGCACAGGACGATCTCCAGGTTGCCCCGCTGCGCGATGTACTCCGCGGCCATGAGCCACTCCTCGATGGTGGCGCTCATCCCGCGTTTCACCATGACCGGTTTGCCGACAGAGCCCAACGCCTGCAGGAGGGCGAAGTTCGCCATGTTCCGGGTGCCGACCTGCAGCATGTCGGCGTACTGCGCCGCCACCTCGATGTCGGCGGCGTCCACGATCTCGGTGACCACCGGCAGCCCTGTCTCCGCGCGCACGTCGGCGAGGATGCGCAGGCCGTCCACCCCGAGACCCTGGAAGGCGTACGGCGAGGTGCGCGGCTTGTAGGCGCCGCCGCGCAGGATCGTGGCCCCGAGATCCTGGGCGAGTCGGGCGGCGGCGAGGGTCTGCTCGGCGGTCTCCACCGCACACGGCCCGGCGATGGTGGTGAAGGTCCCGGGACCGATCGGCATCCGGTGTTGCCCGGACCCGACCCACACCGTCGAGCGCTCCGGGTGATGGTCGCGTGACACGAGCTTGAAGGGTGTGGAGACGCGGACGGTCTCGCTGACCCCCGACATCCCGGCGAGGTTGAGGTCGAGGAACCGCTCCACGTCACCGACGAGACCGATGATGGTGCGCTGCTCGCCCCGTGACACGAATGCCTCACCGCCGACGCCGTCGACAGTGGTCACCACCGCGTCGATGTCATCGTCGGTCGCATCCGCTGCCATCACCACAACCATGGTGCCCAGGGTACGGGCCACGAGGAGACACCCCGACCGGCGCCGGTGTCAGAAGACGCTGATCGTGACGGTCCCGCCTGTGAACGCGGGCGTGCCCCCGGGGGGATCCTGGGCGTAGACGCGGTCCAAGGGGGTGACCGGGCCCTCGTCCACCAGCACCTGCAGGCCGAGGGCCTCCAGGGTCGCAGTGGCCTCGTCGCGGGACAGCCCGGTGACATCGGGCACGTCCACCGGGGCGGGCCCTCGGCTGACGATCAGCGTCACGGCGGTGTCCCGCTTGACCTGGGCGCCGTGTCGCGGGTCCGATCCCTTGACCATCCCGGCCGGGATCCGCGAGCTGTACTCAGCGCGCTCGCCGCCCACCGTCAGCGCGGCCTCCCGCAGTTCCGCGCCTGCATCGGCAGGGGACAGGCCGCGCAGATCGGGGACCTCGAAGCGCTCCGGCCCCATCGACAGCACGAGCCCCACCGTCGAACCGGTGACCGCTTCGGAGCCGCCACCCGGGTCGGAGGAGATGACCGAGCCCGCCGGGACGCGCTCGGAGAACCGGCGATCGACGATCTCCACGGCGAAGCCCGCGGCGGTCAGCGAGTTGGTGGCGCGGGTCTCGCTGCTGCCCGCGACCCGGGGGACCTCCGTGCCGACGAACGGCAGGACGACGGCGCCACCGCTCACCCAGCCACCCAGTCCCGCGAGGATCACGAGAGCGGCCACGACCACCGTGACGGCCACCAACCCACGCCGCCGGCTCGGCGGTCGGGTGGTGCCGGACGGGGGTGCGGGATCGGCAAGCGTGGGGGAGGAGACAGGGGGCGCCCAGGCGGTGGTGGGCGCCGGGATGGGTCGCGTATCCCCGGGCGTATCGGGCGAGGGGGGCAGTGGCGTGGGAGCCGGGCAGGTGGCGGCGACGGCGTCCGTCCGTTCGAGGAAACGCTCCACGGTGGGGATGCGCTGTTCGGGATCCCGCGCGGTGGCGTCGGTCACCAGGCGGGCGACCGCTGCCGGGATGTCGGGGCGGCGGTCGTGGACGGGGGGGACGTCCGTCTCGACATGCCGGTACGCCACCTCCCACGCCGACTCCCCCGAATGCGGTGGCAGCCCCACGAGCATCTCGTACAGCAGGACACCTGCCTGGTAGACGTCGCTCCGGCGGTCGCTGCGCCCGTGGCTCACCTGCTCGGGCGCGAGGTAGGCCGCGGTGCCGATGAGCACGCCGCGGGTGGCGGGGCTGGGTGTCTCGAGGGCCCGGGCCAGTCCGAAGTCGGTCACCTTGACGCGGTCGTCGGTGGTGATCAGGACGTTCTCCGGCTTGATGTCCCGATGGAGGAACCCCGCGTCGTGTGCGGCCGCCAGGGCTCGGAGGGTGCCGCCGAGCACGTGCAGCGCCTGTTCGGGAGACAGGGTCCCGACCTGGTCCAGGACGTCCCGCAGGGTGCGCCCCGGGACGTACTCCATGGCCAGGTAGACGAGGCCGTCCGTCTCCCCCTGGTCGTACACCCCGACCACGTGCGGATCGCTCAGTCGGGCCGCGGCCCTGGCCTCGTCGCGGAAGCGCGCCACGAACTCGGGGTCGTCGGCCAGCGCCGGTTTCATCACCTTGAGGGCCACCGTGCGGTCCAGCCGCAGATCGGTGGCACGATAGACCGCGGCCATGCCGCCGGCCGCGATACGGACGTCGACGCGGTAGCGCCGGTCCACGGTGCGGCCGACCAGCGGATCGGCGACGATCGTGTCCATCGTTCAGAGTGTACGGGCGCATGACGACCGGTCCCGGGCTTCGGGAGGAGCTGATCCGATGACCTACGCGCTGGTGCTGGCGTTCATCGTGGTGGGCAGCGGGTGGCTCGAGCTCGTCCTGCGGACCCGGGTGTTCCGCCGTTGGAAGCGGCTGCTGCTGACCCTCGTCGTGGTGTGTCTGCCCTTCCTGCTGTGGGACGCCTACGCCATCTCCGTCGGTCACTGGTGGTTCGAGCCGTCGCAGCTCGTCGGCGTGTCCCTGCCCGGGGGGATGCCGCTGGAGGAGCTGCTCTTCTTCCCGGTCGTCGCGCTGGCCGCGATCCTGACCCTCGAGGCCGTCCGTAGCGTCCTCGACCCCGCCCCGGCCGAGGAGGACGCGTGAGCTACACCGCCATCGCCCTGCTGTCCGTCGCCGTCGTCCTCGTCCTGGACCTCCTGGTGCTGCGCACCCGGATGGTCCTGCGGCCCCACTTCTGGATCGCCTACGCGATCATGATCGGGTTCCAGTTCCTCACGAATGCGGTCCTGACCGGGTCGCAGACGGTCCAGTACGCCGATGCCGCGATCGTCGGGGTGGGCAATGACACGCTGCCCGGGCAGCCCCCGTTCATCGGTGGGGGCCGCCTGTTCTACGCGCCGGTCGAGGACGTCTCCTTCGGGTTCGCGCTGGTGCTGCTGACCCTCGCCGTGTGGCAGTTCATCGGGGACCGCGGTCTGCAGGCAGGCCCGCGGAGCGGGCCGCCGATGTGGCGGCGAGGAGCCTCACCCCGGTCGCCGGGTCGGTGACCGCACCGCCGCCGTAGTCGCGCCGGGCCGCGATCGACCGTCGCCATGCCCGTGCCGCGACGGCCGCACGGGTGGATCGGGGGACACGCGCCCTGCTGGTGAACACCTCGTAATCGATCTCGGCGACGCGGTCGGCGATCCCGCAATACAGCGTCCGGGCGGTCTCGATGCAGTCGCGCGTGGCCGGGTGCAGCAAGGAGATCGAGGAGGCGGACTCCTCGGAGAGCCGCCGCACATGTTCGACCTGCTCCGCAAGGGCTGCCCGCACGTCGTCGTCGACCACCCGCGCCCGCAGCCGCTCCGGGGTGACGCCGTGGCGGGCCAACTCGTCGAGCGGGAGGTAGACGCGACCCCGGTCCAGATCCTCACCCACGTCGCGGATGAAATTGGCGAGTTGGAAGGCCTCACCGAGCCGCATGGCGCCGTCCCGCGCAGCGGCGGTGTCGCTCGGCTCCAGGATCGGCAGCATCTGGAGGCCGATCACGGCCGCCGAGCCGTAGATGTAGCGCTGCAGGTCCTCCCAGGTGTCATAGGAGGTGACGTCGAGGTCCATCTGCATGGAGTCGAGGAAGGCGTCGAAGGTGTCCCGGGGGATCCCCCACCGCCGGGCGGTGTCGAGCACCGCGGCGACGACCGGGACCGAGCCGACGCCCGACGACCAGGCCCGCGCGAAGTCACTGCGGAGGGCCGCCAGGCGTTGGCTGCGACCGCGACGACCGTCCGGCACGGGGGCGTCGACGATCTCGTCGGCGTACCGCGCGAACCCATAGAGGGCGTGGACGAAGGGGCGTTTGGCCGGGGGGAGCAGCAGGGTCGCCAGATAGTAGGTCTTCCCGTGCTGGGCGTTGAGGCGCCGGCACTGTCCGTACGCGGCGGCGAGGGCGGGGTCGGTGATCCCCGCTGCCGTCAGTTCCTTGCGCATCGGGGTCAAGTCTGGCACGCGCGGCGGGGGTGAATCGTCGGGGATCCTCTCCCGCGCGCCCGCCGTCCGTGTCACGATGCGACCGACGAGGGAGGAGCGTCCATGGCGGAGACCGACGTCTTGGTGGCCGTCGAATGGTTGCCTGTGCTGCGTGCCGGTGGAGTTGTCCGTACGGGGGAGGACGACGCTGCCGCTGCCGATCTCGAGGGGTGGGTCGCTGCGACCGACCGCGAACTCATCGTCCTCGACACCCAGGACTGCTCGACCGAGCACGAACTCCTCGCGGCCTTCGGGGCGGCGTTCGGAGTCGGTGAGGACGTGGACTGCGAGTGGGACACGATCGACGACTGTCTCGCCGACCGCGATGTCTCCCCGGCGAGCGGGCTGGTGATCGTGTGGACGGGGTGGGACGGCCTGGACGAGGACCCCGAGCATGTCATCCCGACCGCCGTCGACGCGCTCGCCACGGCTGCCGCCACATGGGCCGACGAGGGCCGTCCCTGGGCAGTGCTGCTCGTCGGGGACGGCCCCTCCTGGGACCTGCCGTGGGCGGGCGCCGGCCCCGCGCCGTGGGAAGGTGCCGAGGACCTGGCCGAGGAGGACTGGGACGACGGCGACGACGCGGTCGAACTGCCCGATGGCGAATACGAGGTCGAGGAAGCCGAACTCTCCCACTGGTGAGTGGGGCCCGGCCCGGATCCCACCGATGCCGGGCGGGGCGCCCCGGTCAGGCCACGATGATCGACTCGCGCGCCCGCTCACGCTCCTCGGGGGTGTCGGGATGCAGCCCGTGGGAGCCGGGGTCCTTGAGGACCAGCCGCCGTTCGCGGGGACTGGCCAGCAGGATGAGTGCGACGATCGCCAGCGCGAAGCCGATGGCCACGAGGTCGGTCAGTTCGAACAACGTGTCGGAGGTCGCGCTCGACTCCGCCATCCCGTGCACCGCGAAGGCCGCGGTCAGCAGGATCGTCCACCGCAGCTGGGTCTCGGTGAGACCGGTGACGGCGAACAGGGGCAGCACCCACAGCAGGTACCACGGCTGGATGACGGGACCGAGGAGGACCACGGCGCCGAAAGCGAGGGCGCAGCCCCGCACCGCGCTGCGACCCTGCGGACGCAGGCACAGGTAGGCCACGATCACCAGGGAGGCGACCAGTCCGATGGCGCGGCAGACCGTGACCGCGCCGTCGTTGGACTCCGCCAGACCGAGGAACTGCAGGATCCCGCCGATGATCATTCCCAGGGCGGTGGGGGGAGACAGCCAGGTCTTGACCTCCCCCGGTGCCGACAGCGACGAGATCCACCCCAGACCGGTCCCCGTCAGCAGGGAGGTGACGGCGAACGCCGCCACGGCGGCGACCGTCACGAGGACCCAGTCGACCACGCGACGTCCCAGGGTCGAGACGGTCCCCGAGCGGATGAGACCCACGAAGGGGAGCGCCAGGAGGGCGATGGGTTTGACGGAGGCCGCGACCCCGATGAGCGCGGCGCCGCCCAGCGAGTACCCCATGCCGGCCACCGCGAGACCGGCCAGCAGCAGACCGGTCATCAGGGCGTCGTTGTGGCCGCCGGCGACG
>CAIWTL010000486.1 GCA_903915555.1 uncultured Micrococcales bacterium
CGTCGACGTGGTACCGGCATTCGTGCTCGTGGCGGCGGCCTGACCCGGAGCCTGCGTCGGCAGCAGCCCCGCCAGCCAGTCGAACATCCGCTGGTGAACGAGCGATCTAGCCATCGGCTCGCAGTGCATGTCCGCCCCCTCCGCCGCGGTGTAGTGCTCGAGATCGGCCTGGTCCCCGATCAGCTTCGCGAGTGCGGCGCTCTGCCCCGGCCAGAACTGCTCGCCCTCGGGATCGGCGATCATCACCGGAGTGGTTATCTGATGCGCGACGTCCGCCACCGTGTACTCCATCATCGCGCGGCAGACATCGAACGGCGACGACATCCCGTAGGGGCGCGCCCGGAAGTTCCACACCGGCGCGAGCTGGGGCGAGGCGATGGCCTGGCCCATCGCGGCGTCGAAGTCCTTCTTGTCACCGGACTTGAGCAGGTCGACCAGTTCCGGCGGGAAGTGGCCGAGCCAGGATGTCGACACGTCCACCACCCCCGGGTCCAGGAATCCGGCGGCGAACCGGTGTTCGAAGGCGAGGGCACGGGCCCCCCAGAATCCGCCTTGGCTGCCACCCCACAGCACCAGGCCCGCGGGGTCCACATCGTCACGGCCGAGGAGGACGTCGACGATGGGAGTGATGACGGCCTCCCAGTCGGGCCGGAACGGCACGCCCTGCTCGAAGAGCATCGACTGCTGACCGGGCCCGTCGAAGACCAGACCGTTGAAGCCCCGCTCGTAGGCGGCGAGGAGTTCCTGCCAGACCCACGTCAGCGCACCATCGCTGCCGTTGATGAAGATGAAGGTGGGACGCCGTTGCCCGTGGCTGAGGAAGTAGCCGGGCATGGCCAGTTGCCGACCCTCCTGGCTGTAGGGGATGGCCACTCTCTCCAGCGGGGGGTCGGTCAGATCCGCGAAGGCGTCCCAGCACCGCCGGTGGTCCGCGAAGGCCCGCGTGATCGCAGCGTCGTCGGAGCCGGCCTGTACGGCCTCGAGCTTCGCGGCGTAGTACGTGGCGGCCCGCAGGTACACGTCGGCGGCACTGCGCCTGTCCCGCGTCCAGGACGAGTCCGCGAGACCCTCGACGCGGCGGGCCAGATCGCTGAAGGCCGTCGCCCACGCCGCGTCGTCCCCGGACGGGACCGCGGCGATGACCGTCAGGATCTCGCCGACGTCGCCCAGTCCGGCGGGGGTACCACCCAACGCCACCTGTGCGCGGTAGTTGAAGTCGGCATCGTCGTAGAACCGGTATCCCATGACCCTCCTCGACGATCGATCCGCGTGCAGCGGCGCCGGGCAACAGTCAACCCGCCCCGGGAGCGTGACTCAAGCGCATCCCCGGCGCATCCCGCATGTCGATCCTCCGCAGTCGGCGGGTTAGCCTCGGGGTCTCCCGACTTCTGGAGGCCCCGTGCCCGACCTGATCTCCCGCCGCGACCTGGACTTCCTCCTCTACGAGTGGCTGGACGTGCCCAGCCTCACCGGGTACGAGCGCTTCTCGGAACACTCCCGGGAGACCTTCGACGGCCTCCTGGACCTGTCGGAACAGTTGGCGGAGCAACACTTCGCGCCCCACAACAGGCTCGGGGACATCGCGGAGCCCACCTTCGACGGGGAGAAGGTGACGACCCTCCCGGAAGCGGCCGAGGCATTGCGCGCCTTCGCCGCCGCGGACCTGATCGCGGCGCCGCTCACCGAGGAGCAGGGCGGATTCGGGCTCCCGAACTCGGTGTACGGGGCCTGCATGACGCTCTTCGGTGCCGCCAATGCGGCCACCGCCGGATACGAGATGCTGACGTTGGGCAATGCCCGGCTGCTGCTCGCCCACGGGTCCGAGGAGCAGGTGGAGCGGTTCGTGCGCCCCATGCTGACCGGCCGGTTCAGCGGGACGATGGCGCTGTCGGAGCCAGACGCCGGATCGAACCTCGCCGAC
>CAIWTL010000487.1 GCA_903915555.1 uncultured Micrococcales bacterium
GGCCTTGGCTTGCGACTGGGACTGCGTGTCCGGCTGTGGCTGGGACTGTGCAGGAGCCGTCTGACCCTCCGCGGCCGCGGCGAGGCCGGTCGCCCCGGACCCCAGCAGCAGGGCACCCCCGGTGACTCCCACCAGCAGGGTCGCCGACCATCTCGAAACGCCAGGTGTCCGAATCAAGCGCCGCATTTTGACTCCTCGTGCCCGCACCACTACAGAGCGTGTAGCGAGTCATATATAACACGCGGACAACAAGCAACGAGCATCCAGGAACGCGCTCCACCCGACCGATGGGACGGCCACCTGGCCGTGTCACAGCGTCGCCACAAGACATCCTCAAGGAGGCGTCAACACGGGCCGAATCCGCGGAACCGAGATAGAGCCGCCGTGGCTATCGATCGAGCCCGACCGCCTGGGCCGACTGCTGCATCAGGGCGCCGATGACCGCGTACCAGATCTCGTTGAGTGCCAGCGCGCCTCCCGCACCGCGTCGGGGGGTGTTCTGCAGTGCGCCGTAGACAGCACCGCCCCACCGGGTCTGCCAGATCGCGTAGTCCGGTTGGATCCGGTTGGGCTCCAGGACCAGGGCCAGCGAGCGTGCCCGGGCCTGCTCGGCGCCGGAGGCGACCGAGTGGGTGAGGACGCGGCGGGGCCGTACCGGGGGCGCCGGACCCAGCCCCAACGGGTCACCTGCTGAGTCAGCGGTGGGGTCGGAGCCGATCCCGAAGCCGCTCAACCCGAATGACGGGCCGCTCACCGCCGTCTGGCTGAGGATGTAGTACGACGTCGTATGGGCCAGGTCGGCCATGGCCTCCGACAACCCCGACTGCCCGGAGGCCGCCGCCATCTCCTTCTTCAGCGCCTGGGCGACCGTGGCCGGGTCGGCTGCCTCTCCGGATGCCCCGAACACCGAGGTGGTGTCGAAGTAGGCCATATTGGCGTCACCGGCCCGGGCGAGGAAGTCGGCGTAGGCCGCCACGAACGACGTCATGCCCTCGGGATCGCGGACCGGCATGGCCGGAGCTCGTCTGGCGGACGCGACGGCGTCGGGGCCGAAGACGGCGAGAGCTGCACGCTGGTCGGACATGATGGGTGCGGCGGCACGCAGCCACGCCGCGCTGGGTGCTCGGGGTCCACGCAACTGGTCGGCGAGTGTCTGGAGGGCGGCGCGGGCGTAGGTGTACCAGCCTGCGGCGAACGGTAGGGAGAAGACCTGCTCCACTCCCAGTCGTTGGGCGTCGGTGTCCCGTCGAAGCAGGGTGTCGGCGTCGGCGATGAGAGTCTTCACGGTTCGGCGCAGGCGGTCGGCGACCTGTTGTCGATCGGTGCGCCGCAGTGCCGTGGCCATGGTGCGGCGTGCCGCTGCTCGTTCGACGTTCTGATAGGTGTCGACGCCGAGTCCGTAGGCAGTCGCCCAGTCGCGCCGGTCCACTGCGGCATTCACGCGTCTCACCTGTCCGGCGATGGCTCGTGACACCGCCGGGGGCAACCGGTCGGCCACGGCTGCGAATCGGTTGGTCGTCCGCTCGGCCAGCGCCTCCGTCGTGCGTTGGGCGACCGCAGTACCGCCGGGGGACAGCGGTGGCTGCTGGTCCCCCACAGGCGGCGCCAGGGGTTGGCCGGTGAAGATCCGGTAGGCCTCGGCCAGGTCACCCACCGGCCGCACCGTCACTCCCAGGGATTCCCCATAGGAGGTCATATCCCGGGGAACGCCGGTACCGGGGTCCTCCTGGAGGACGCTGCCCACGGGCAGCAGGACCGTGTCGTACCCGGCGTCGGCAGCGGCCTTCACCTTGGTGGGCACGCCCTCGACGGTGCCGACGGTGCCGTCGGAGGAGATCGTGCCGGTCATGGTGATCCGGGGCAGCAGGGGCACTTGGTTGATGGCGGCGAGAGAGCCGACCGTGAGGACGGCCCCCGCTGAGGTTCCGTCGATCGGGCCGGACACCGAGTAGTCCAGATTGATGGTACGCGGATCACGTCCACTGAACAGCGTTGCCACCATGGCGGCCACCGTGGTGGCCGCGGTCCACCGGTCGCCGGCGCCCTTGTCGGCGATCTGGTTCAGATCCAGCGTGAACGCCCCGGATCCGGGCGAGACCTGGACGGTCGCCTGCTCGATACCACCCACCAGTTGGCCGTCGGCGTTCTCCCCGGCCCACAGAGCCGGGACCGTGACCATCGGTGATTCGGTGGGGGTGGCGGATGTGGAGCATGCACCAGCGACGAGCACGATCACCGACGTCAGCGCCAAGAAATGAGCGGTGACGAATGATTTGCGGCGTGGGGATGCTGTGTGGAGCAGTGAGAGCACTCCCCCGCCATCTACTCGTTGCAGAAGTTCTTCTCTTCCTTCTTGGGTCCCCACTGCATGTAACTCTGTGCCGCCCTCTTGTAGAAGTCATCCAAGGTTGCCGCGACGCGGTATTGGATGGCGGTACCGCAGACGAACCCGACGAAGTTGTTGCCCCCGGAGAAACTGCCGACCTGATCGACGAAGTTCTTATCTCTGTCAGCGCCCTGCTGCGGCGGCCGGATTATCGCCCCGGTTCCCTTGACGTCTTTGGACTTGGTGATGGCCTTGGGGATCCCCCATGAGTTGTCGCCGATGTCGGCTGCCCACTCGATGGTCTTCTGTCCGGATCCGTTGGCAATGATCAGCGTGGCGTCTTCCGACATCTCGTTGATCCGAACCCAGTCGGTGCCGTTGGAGGTGCAGACGACGTAGGGATCGTCTCCCTGCTTCGCGGTGACGATGAAGACATCCCAGTACTCGACAGCGTCTTCCCCGGAGCCTTCCGTCGTGCGCTGGACGTAGGGTTCCGAGTCGCACGGGAATGCATCCATGGCACTGCGCTTGACATCAGACGGCGGTGCGTCGGTCTGCGTTGCACTGGACGACTCGGAGGGATCGGCGGCGCTGCACGCTGCCAGGAGCAACGGCACAACAGCCGCAAATGCTAATAGCGGTGTTCGAGCACTCATTGCGTTCCTCACGATCGGTTGACGCCCTGCCGAGCACTTATCGTAAGCCTTCACCTACTGTGTGTCTTCATCCATTGCTGCTCTGATCCAGGCCGTGGTGCGGTGCAGATCCAGAAGTGTGCCGGGTGACAGGCGGCTCAAGTCTGCCGTGGCCAAGCCAGGCAACCAGTGCCTCACAGCCGGCGATGCGGCGTTCCTGCCGATCGCTTGGGTGGCGACGAGTCGCGTTTGCCCCGGCTCACGCTCCCCGACGTCCAGCAATTTGACGTCCCGTTGAAGTGAAGGCTCGGGCAGTAGGTCTGAGACGGCCTCACGGAACAGTTGTCTCGGGCGTCCCGATTGCCACCAGCGGGCCGCCGGAACTTTGAGGCACCATTCGAGGAGTTGTCGGTCCAGCAGAGGATACGAGTACGAAAGGCCGTGACGGCGGGCCAGCCATTGATCAAGCTGCATCCGAGGTTGTAGGTGGCCATTGAACAGGTGCCACCGCCGCTGCGCCTCGGGCCCGGGGGTGAACGGCCTTGCTTGCAGCGTCAGCCTGTAGACCACACGTGAACGAAGGGGGCCACCAGCACAGATTCTTGCCAAGGTGGCTGCATCGGAATACGCAAGCATCCGATGCCCCACTGGGGATCCGAGTCGTCGCAGTGTGCCTCTGGGTGAGGGGAGGCACTCCCGCAGTCTGTCGCCGGCTGCCTGCCACCGTCGACTCAGCAGATGGGCGATCACAGATTGCCCGCCGGTGAACGAAGCGCATTGGTCTCCTCCCCACCCGGAGATCAGTGTGGTGAGCCCTTGTTCGGCCGCCTCTTGGAACATGCTCTGTCGGGAGCCTTGTGGGCGGAGCGGCCAATGCCTCCGAAGTGGGTTCGCCTGGAGCACAACTTCGTCGCTTGTGTGACGTGAAGTCGAGTGGCGCAACGATGCGGCGTCAGCGACGGCAGCGATATACGGTGCCTCCATGGCGCTGTAGGTCGAATCCTCACTGTCCCAGAAGAAGGATGGCAGCCCCCTGGAGAACTGGCTGGCAAGCACGGCGAGCGAAGAACTGTCCAATCCGCCGCTGAGTTCCAAGCCGGTGGTCTCGGAGACCCGAGACTTCACGGCTGCGTCGAGGGCACTCCGGAATCCGTGAGCCAGATCCGCGTCGGACGCGCGGGCCCATTGCTCGTCCGGCTGAGGGGGGATCCACCACTGCGTGACCCGGGGCCTCGAGTAGCCGTCAGTGAGTTCTGTGACGGTACCGGGCAGCGCCACGCGGATGCCCCCGTACGGGGTGGCGGTTGACAATACTTGGTTCCCGGTCAACATCCTCGCCACATGTTCCGGATCGGCCTCCGGTGGCGTCGCACGTAGTGCCAGGAGGTCTTCAATAGAGGAGGCGCACTCCCACCGGCTTGCGACCATCGTGAAGTAGATGGGCTGTTCGCCGACGTGATCCGTGGTGATGGTCAGGCGCCCTTCATGGCGATGAGAACCTGTGGTGTGTGCACCAGTCAAGAAGGCTGCCTCGCGCGTCTACCGTGAATCAACTGAGAAGGCCTGAGGGCTAGTGGCCCTATGAACCTCTGCCGGGCGTTCTGAAGGACTCCCGTCCGAGGATTGTGGGCGGTCCGTTCGCCTCCGACGACGCCGAGAGAGCCACTAATGAGGGAGCGATCCAAGGTTCCTTGTGCTCGTGGTCGGACTGCATTTCCTGCTCCTACGGCTCACGGTGGCGCACCTGACAGACCCTCAATCTACTGGAATCCAGTGATGCAAGAGCGCCTGTGTGGTGATTGTCCGCCTCGTAGACCTCTACAGCGGCGGCCGCCCGGCTTGCCCACAGCATCAGACACCGTGTGGTAGTCCCCAGGGACAACAACTCGGCAGTCCCCAGGCAAGGCGCGAAGCAGTCTGACTCAGGTGAGAGAACGTATTCCCTTCGAACCAGGCTCCACCACCGTGCTCGGCGTCATCGGCGGCATCGGGGTGGTGTTGGCGGTGGCCTGGTGGTGGTGGGGGCAACCGGAGGGGCCGACCCCCGTCCCCCGCGCGGTGGCGAGCGCGAGCGCCCTGCCCGCCGTCACGACGCCGCCGTCGCCTGTGGGCGCGTCGGCCGCAACGGGATCCGCATCCAGCTCGGTCTCGGGATCGGACCCGGGGGTGGCGGGACAGTCGACGGGGTCGATCACGGTGGACGTACGGGGCGACGTCGCGCGGCCGGGACCGTTGGAGCTCCCCGCCGGCAGCCGGGTCATCGATGCCGTGACGGCGGCCGGGGGAGCCACCGGGCGCTACGGCCCGGTGAACCTGGCCCGCGTGCTCAGCGACGGCGAACAGGTGCGCATCGGGCCCGGCCCGCTGACGGCGACCGGCGCAGCGGCAGCAGCCACCAGCGGTCCGGTCAGCCCCGCCGCGTCGCCGGGTACGACAGGCGCAGGAGCGCTGATCGACATCAACACCGCCGACGTCACCGAGCTGGAGGAGTTGGACGGAGTGGGTCCGGTGCTGGCAGCGGCGATCGTGCAGTGGCGCACCGACAACGGGCCCTTCACCAGTGTCGAGGACCTCCTCGACGTCAGCGGGATCGGTGACGCCACCCTCGCGGGGATGCGCGACCAGGTCACCGTCGGCTGATGCCGCCCGATCGGCGGACCCTGTGGCTGGCGGCCGCGGCGTGGGTGGGCGCAGCCGGAGGGTGGGCAGCGGGGAGCCTCGGCCGCTCATTACCGCTGACGGCTTGCCTCCTGCTCGCCCCGCTGACGGTGATCCTGATACGCAGACCGCGGTACGGACCCGTGATGGTCATCGGGGCAGCCGCCGCCGTGGTCGGGCTGATCGGTGCGGACGTCCGTCAAGCGCCGTCACCCGCGGTCTCCCGCATGTGCGATCTCGCCGGAACCGCCACGGGGACGGGACGCCAGGTCGCCACCGCGGTCGGGCAGGCCTCCGAGGTGGCGGTCCCGATGAACGTCCACACCGTCGTCTGTGGCGACCAGCGCTGGCAGGTGGATCTCCCGGCTCGTGTCCTCGTCCTGATCGACGACCTTCCTGAGTCGGCATCACCGGGTCAGGACTGGCGGCTACGCGGCCGCCTCGAACCGCGCGAGCCGCTGCGCTCCGACCTGCTCGTGCGCGCAGAAGGGCCCGTCGACATCGTCGGTGAGCCCCACGGTGTCGCAGCGTTCGGTGCGACGCTGCGCCGCCACCTCGATGAGGCCACCACCGACGCTCCCGGGGCCGACCCCGACGCCGCAGCCCTGGTGTCGGGGATCGCGCTCGGTGACGAGTCGCGGCAGAGCCCAGAACTGGCCTGGTGGATGCGCCTGTCCGGATTGGCTCACCTCACGGCGGTATCGGGCGGGAACTTCGTCATCGCCGTCGGCATGGTCGTGCTCGCCGCGCGGTGGGTCGGCTTCGGGCTCGGTCTCCAGAGCGTGGCCGGGGGAGTGGCCCTGCTGGGTTACGCACTGGTGGTCGGCCCCCAGCCCAGCGTCATGCGTGCCGCGGTCATGGCAGCGGTCGGCCTCGTCGGAATCGCCCTCGGCGGTCCCGCGCGGGGGCTACCCGTACTCGGCGCCACCGTGACGTTTCTTCTGCTGCTCTCACCGGAGTTGGCATGGTCGCCGGGATTCATGCTTTCGGTGGCCGCGACAGCATCGTTGCAGTCCTTCACGCACCCGTTGGCGGCCCGCCTCGGGTTCCTCCCCGGACCTGCCAGGCTTCCACTCGCCGTCGCCGTCACCGCTCAACTGGCCACCGCGCCGATCCTGCTGGCACTCGGAGCGTCGGTGTCCTGGGTGGCTGTTCCGGCCAATCTCGTCGTGGCTCCCCTGATCGCGCCCATCACCGTGTTGGGGCTCGTCGCTGCCGCGATCGGCACGCTGCTTGGAGTTGCCGTGGTGACCCCGGCCGTGCTGTGCGGCGCAGTAGTCGTGCGGGTGGCGGCGGGCGCGACGTGGCTGCTCCACTCACCCTGGGGGGCGGTCGTCGGCCAGGCAGCGATCGCCGCGCTGTTCCTGGCCTGGGGGATCACCCGAGCCGGTGCCCGGTGGCGGGCGCCGCTGGCAATCCTCGTGGCTGTGGCGGCGGTGTGGTCGCTCGGTCGAACCGGCCCGCAGAAATGGCGCCTGATCGCGTGCGACGTCGGACAGGGGACCGCGGTGCTGATCAACACCGGCCAGGGTGCGCTCATGGTCGACACCGGCCCCGCCGACTCCGACCTCGACGACTGTCTCACCCGGATGGGTTCCGCCAGCCTGGATGCGGTCGTCCTGAGCCATCACCACATCGACCACGTCGGCGGTCTTCCCCGAGTGCTGTCGGTGCGACGGCCCGCCGCGATCTACGGCCCCGGCGGCGCCCCCGCCAGTTCGACCGCAGCGGGCGTGGCCGACCTCGCCGGCGCACGCGGCGGGCTCCAGTCACTCACTGCCGGGCAGCGGTTGGAGTTCGGTCCACTCAGCGTCACCATCCTGTGGCCCCCGCCCGGCAGATCGACCCCCACCGACGAGGTGAACAACGGCAGTGCCGTGCTCCTCCTGGAGTGGCCCGACGGAGTGCGGGCACTGCTCCCGGGAGATATCGAGCCGGAGTCGCAGCGGCGCCTCATGGCCTCCTGGCAACTGCCTCCCGTGGACGTGGTCGTCATCCCGCACCACGGATCCGACCATCAGGACCCCCGGTTCGCACAGTGGCTGCGTCCGGCAGTGGCCATCGCCAGCGCCGGTGCGGGCAACAGTTACGGCCATCCCGCCGCCGAGACGGTTGCCGAGTATCACGCCGTCGGGGCTGCTGTGCGCCGCACCGACACTGACGGTGCCGTCGTGGTCTCCGGCGACGCGGGTGGCCTGTCAGTCAGCGGCGGCTGATGATGCCCGTTCTCCCTGCGCAGGTCGGATGCGGCGATCACTATGGGGGCGTGACGCATCTCGCCACCGGACACGCGGACAACCCGGGGAGCACGGACCTGCATTACAGCGACCCGCCCAGTTACCTCGACTGGTCGGACTCGGGCCGCGGATCCGGGTGGCGATACCTGAGCGGCACCGTGCTCATCCTGCTGCTGTGGTTCGTCGGTCAGGTGTTCGTCATCATCCCCGCACTGCTGGCCCTCGGCGGGGACTTCTCACCGGACGGCACCTTCACCACCCCGGCCCCTTGGGGCAACCTGTTGATCTCGCTGGCCAGCTTCATCCCGTTCTTCATCGCCACCCCGCTGATCGTTCGGTTCCTCCACGGCCGACCCGCACTCACCGTCGTCACACCGTTCCTGCGGCTGAACTGGCGGCTCATCGCGTGGGGTGCCGGACTGTGGTTGGTGCCCACCGTGCTGCTGACGATCGTGTCGCTGCTGATCCGCACCGGTGAGGCACCGCGCTGGAACTACCAGCCCGGACTCTTCTGGCCCGCGCTGCTGATCGGGGTCACGCTGTTGGTCGTCCAGACCAGCGCCGAGGAACTGTTCTTCCGCGGCTACCTGCTGCAGTGGTTCCGCAAGGTCACCGGAAACGTGTGGGTGATGGCCGCCTTCAGCGGTCTGCTGTTCGGGCTGCCGCATCTGGCCAACCCCGAGGTCGCCGGATCCTCCGGGTTGGAGTGGGTGCCCGCCCTCCTGGTCTACTTCGCCACCGGGTTCGCCCTTGCCGCCGTCAGTGTCCGGTCCGGCACCATCGAGCTGGCCCTCGGTGCCCACTTCATCAACAACTTCGTCAACATCGTCTTCATCACCGCGGAGAACTCGGCCCTCGGCACTCCGTCGCTGTGGGTCGACGGAGCCCCCGGGGTGTTCGAGGCCGCAGCGGGTTCCGTCATCAGCGCGGCGGTCTTCATCGGCCTCGCGTGGCGGTTCCGCGGGCAGGGTCGACTGCGTCCCCTGCAACCGCCCCGGACTCCGACGCCCCCGACTCCTGCGTCACCGCCGGCGGGATGGTTCCCCGACCCGCTGGGTGCCGCGGCCTATCGTTGGTGGGACGGCAGCCGCTGGACCGAGCACATCGGTTGAGTGGCTCGGCCGAGTGGATCGGCTGGTGGATCGGCTAGTGGATCGGCGGGGCCGCGCTCCTACTACCCGAGTCACCGCAGCGCCATGTCGGGCTCGCCTCGCGGCGTGAGCCGCTGATTGCCGGTACGCACGCACGAACCGCCACGCTTGGTCTCGAAGACCTGACGCAAGCAGTTGCGGATCGCGAGCTGACCCAGCGCATTCGGGTGGAACGACTCCTGCTTGAGGGCCTCACCGTGCCAGTCCGACAGGGCGCGGACCTGCATGACCCATTCGAGTCGGTCGAAGCGGGTCTGCCACGGCCAGTCCTTGCGGCCCCCGATCCGATCGGCACTGTCGGTTCCGTTCTCGCACAACCGCGTGCCGACCAGCGCCCGGGAGACGTCCAGATTCAGGATGTTGGAGTATCCGGAGTCCCGGATCGCGCGGGCGACTGCGTCGTTCACGCGGGGCAGCACCACATCGTTGGCCCAGTCCGCATCCTTGTCCCAGAACCCGCACCCGCCGTCGCTCTGCCTCAGGATCGTCTGCCAGTAGCGGAAGTTGTCGCCGCGCGGCATGGGCGACGGGTAGTTCTGCACCACCAGTTTCCACTCATCCGTCGTATAGCCGGCGTTCTTCATCGCCTGCTGGATGTTGCCGATGGCCCCTCCGATGAGCC
>CAIWTL010000488.1 GCA_903915555.1 uncultured Micrococcales bacterium
ATCTTCAGTCGCCGGGCGCCTGGTCCTCGATCTCCTTGCCCAAGCGCTTGCGTTCGGCCCATGCCGACTTGAAGGCATCGACGAACGCCGTCTTGACCGCGTCGCTGGACAGGAAGGCCGAGGCCTCTTCCTCGGTCATCCCGACCAGGCGCTCGTTGACGGCCATCCACGCGTACCCCATGGCGAGCGTGACGCTCGACGCCACACTCGCCTTGATGACGTACCCCGTGACAGCGCCGGCTCCCGGCACGAATTTCACGATGGTCCCCGCCAGGTAACGCCCGACGGTGGACGCCCCCGTGGCCACCATGATGCTCCCGAACGCCTGCACGAGCCGACTGGAGGGCGTGGGAACGCCGTAGGCGGCGGAGATCGCGGCGAGCATCCCCATCTGGATGGGGAACAGCGCCGCCGCGTCGGCGATGGGCAGCGGGACCGCGCAGGTGCCGGCGGCTGCGGTCGTTGCGGTCCTGATCGCTAGTCGGGCTCGCCGCCGCTTTCTTTGCAGGTCGATGCGCTGGGCGGCCTCGAGGGCCGCCCGCACCGACGCTGGGATCACCTCCGCGGTGGCATCCAGCAACTGGTGGAGGCCGTGCAACTCGGGAGTGACCCACGGATCGACGCGGGCGTTGGTCAGGATCGGCGCCGGCGTCGGCCGCGTGGGAAGCCCCCGCGACTCGATGGCGGCCGCGAGCTCGACGGCGTCCGGGTGGATGTGGCCGTCGCGGACGGGCACCTGGCTCAGCACCGTCAGCACGGGGACACCCATCTCGGCCAGTCGGCGCACGAAACCGGCCTGGGAATCCTCGAACCGGCGGTCCCCGGATCTGACGAGGTACCAGACGGCGTGGACCTGCTCACTGACGGGGCCCGCCCGCCGCGACGTGATCTCGGCGTCGAGCCTGTCCAGGATCCGGTCGCCCGCCTCACCGGTCTCGAAGCCCTGTGTGTCGAAGACCCCGACGGGAAGTCGCGGGTGGGCGAAGTACTCGGTCCCCAGGGTCACCGGCACACCGTTCCCGGTCGGAGCGACATCGGCGCCGAAGATCGCGTTGATGAGAGTCGACTTCCCGGACCCCGTCTTGCCGCAGACCAGGATGTTGAACCGGCCGATCTTGTGGCGCTCTTCGTCGAACCGGCGCTGGAACTCCTCAGCCCAGCGGGGATCGAGAGCCATGGGTCACTCCTTGTCGGCGCCGACAGCGTAGCGCGCCGGGCGTCTGCGACGGCGCCCGCAGGCGCGCCCGAGGGCCACGGCGCAGGTACCGACGGCGCCCCTTCCGGCGATGCGCCACAATGGCACCCATGAACGCACGCTCCCCGATCGTGATCGGGGCGGTCATCGTCGCTCTGCTCGTCGGCTTCGGCGCCTTCCTGCTGACCCGGACGGGCAGTGGTGAGCCACCTGCTGCCGCGCCTCCGCCGCAGCCCAGCGCGACCCCCTCGGCCACCGCAGGGACCCCGACCGCTGCCCCGGATCCGGAGGAGGTCCGCAACAACCAGGGGGCGACCTCACTGAAACTGCAGGTGACGGGGTGCGAGGGGTGCCAGGTCACCGCGATACCCAGCGTCGCCACGGACGCGGACGAGCCCTTCGCCGCGACGGTCGAGTCGGGCGTGGCGCTCATCGATGTGCCGACCCCCGGCACGCTGGGCATGTCCTTCTTCGTCCAGGGCGAGAAGGACGGCGACGACACCCCGCAGCGCGCCCTCGTGCTGCTGCAGCCCGGGCGGATCGCGCCGGGCGACCCCGTCTCGGCGCGGACCGCCGGTGAGGCGGAGTCGGCCGGCTACTGCTGGGCAGGCACGACGCTCTCCGTCGCCACACTGCGGTTCACCGCCGAGGAGGACAAGGGCGTTGTGTCACGGGTCTGGGCCGATCCCGCCCTTCCCACGACCTCGGCCCAGGTGAGGCCCAGCGGGTCGGACAAGGCGTTCTCCCCTGCCTGCACCGCCGAGGGATGACCCGGTTCAGCCGATCGACCCGGGGCCCAGGAGGGCTTTGACGTCACCCACCAGGGCGGGAC
>CAIWTL010000489.1 GCA_903915555.1 uncultured Micrococcales bacterium
AACGGTTGCGTCAGGTGGAGGGGGTGGCGGCCGTCGAGGTGAACCTCTCGCACCCCTCGGCGCCGACCCCCGACCCTGCGGCTGCGGTCCACCAGGTGCGGCGCAACAGCGCGACCGCGACACCGGTGATCGCCAAGTTGGGGGCGGAGTCCGTCGTCGCATCCGCGCGGTCCTGTGTGGCGGCCGGCGCCGATGCTGTCGCCCTCGTCAATGCGGTTCCCGCGGTTCCCATGACTCCCACCGGGCCCGCGCTGGGATCGGTCTTCGGGGGGCTGTCCGGGCCCGCCATCCAGCCCATTGCCCTCCGTGCGGTGTGGCAGGTGCGGGAGGCCCTGCCCGAGCTGCCCATCATCGGCTGCGGTGGCATCACGACCGGCCTCGATGCCGCCCGGTTCCTCGCGGCGGGCGCTACTGTCGTGGCCGTCGGATCCGCGCTGCTGACCGACCCGTCGGCGGGAGCCCGGGTGCGGGACGAGTTGGCCGAGGTGGTCGTGTGGGACGGCGCCCAGGACTCAGGAGGACTCATATGACAGCACGCTTGGCCGTTGCGCTCGACACCACCGATGTGGACACCGCCACCGCATGGGCGGCAGCGGTGTCCCCCCATGTCGACGTCCTCAAACTCGGGCTCGAGTTCTACCTGGCCAACGGCTCTGCGGGGGTCCGCGACGTACGGCGCGCGGCACCGGGGACGGGCCTGTTCCTCGACCTCAAGCTGCACGACATCCCCGCGACCGTCGCCGGGGGAGCGCGCGCAGTGGCCGCCCTCGAGCCCGACTACCTGACGGTTCATGCTGCCGGCGGTCCCGCGATGGTCGAGGCGGCCGCCGCAGCGCTGCCCGGGACGCGGATCGCGGCCGTCACGGTGCTGACCTCCCTGTCGCCTTCCGATCTCGAGGTGCTGGACCTGCCCCCCGCCGGCGAACTGGTGCCCCGGTGGGCGCATGTCGCCATCGAGGCGGGCGCGCGCGCCCTGGTCTCCTCGGCGCTGGAGGTGCAGGGCCTTCGGGCGGCCCTGCCCTCCGATGTCCACCTCATCACCCCCGGTATCCGGCCCGCCGGCAGCGACGTGGCCGACCAGAGTCGGATCGCCACACCTGCGGCCGCTGCGTCGTGGGGGTCTGACCTCCTCGTCGTGGGGCGCCCCATCACGGGGGCGGACGACCCCGCCGCCGCCGCCGCCGCGATCGCTGCCGAACTCCCCGATGACCGCTGACCCGGCGACATCCCGCTGCGGCCCCGATACGCCGGATGAGCGGATCGCAGTGGTCAGCACGATCCCCGGATCCGGGCTAACGTGCCGCCATGGCAGCCGTACCCCCGTCCCGCACCGCGGTGCAGCGGCAGGCCGCCGCCCGTGCCGCGGTCGAGGCGCGTAGGCTCCGTGCCGATGTCAAGAACCAGGTCCGGCAGGGATACGTCTCGTGCTCCCAGGTCATCGACATGGCGTTCGAGGATTCGGACATCGGTCGCGCGGTGGCCCGGATGACCATCGGCGAGTTGTTGCTGAGCGTCCCCGGGGTCGGTCCGGCGCGTGCGGACACACAACTCGTGGCCCTGGGGATCCGGGGGGACCGTCGGCTGCGCGCCCTCGGCCCCCGGCAGCGCGACGGCCTCCGGCAGGTGTTCTGGTGACGGTCGACTGGCGCAACCTCCTCGTCCTCAGCGGACCATCCGGTGTCGGAAAGGGCACGGTCGTCAACCGGCTACTGGCCGAGAGGCCCGGCGTCTGGCTGTCCGTGTCGACCACCACCCGGCCACCGCGCCCGGGTGAGGTCGACGGGATCGCCTACTACTTCGTCGATCGGGACGAGTTCCACGCCATCGCCGACGCGGGTGGATTCCTCGAGTTCGCGGAGTACGCCGGCAACCTGTACGGAACCCAGGTCACCCCCGTCGCGGAACGCCTCTCCCACGGGACCCCCGTGGTCCTCGAGATCGACCTGGCAGGGGCCCGCCAGGTCCGAGGGAGCCACCCGGAGGCGCTGTTCGTCTTCCTGGCCCCGCCGAGCGCCGCGGAACTGCGGCGGCGGCTGTCGTCGCGTGGCACGGAGAGCGATGCCGTCGCGGCGGCCCGGCTCGCCCTCGCGGACCAGGAGCTCGCGGCGGCCGACGAGTTCGACCGGGTCGTGGTGAACGACGAAGTTCCTCGGGCGGCGGGCGAGTTGCTACAGTTGTGGGACGAACGTCGCGCTTGATCATCAGACCGGTTCACCCGCACCGGCTGGTCGGCTGCCCGAGTCGGGCCACCGTGACGGACCACCCACGAGAGGCCAACACATGTCCCTGCGCCCCGAAGGCATCACGCACCCGTCGATCGACGAGTTGCTGGCCACCACCGAGTCCAAGTACTCCCTCGTCATCTACGCAGCCCGGCGGGCCCGTCAGATCACCGGCTACTACGCGATGGCGGGGGACTTCGCGCTGCAGTACGTGGGTCCGCTCGTCGAGACGCACCCCCAGGAGAAGCCCATGAGCATCGCACTGCGGGAGATCCACGCGGGCATGCTCGTGGCCACGACCGAGGAGGCCGGTGACGCCGTCGTCGAGCCGATCCTGCCGCCGGAACCGGAACTCATCGCGGTCGACACCACCGACATGGCCATCGACGAGTCCACGCCCGAGTAGGACGTCACCATGACCCTCGTGGGCCTGCGGGTCGTCGTAGGGGTGGGCGGCGG
>CAIWTL010000490.1 GCA_903915555.1 uncultured Micrococcales bacterium
AAGCCAAGGCCAAGGCCAAGAGCCAGTCGGCGGCACCCGGGCGTGATGCGGCCATTGACCGCCAGATCGCGGAGGCCTCGATCGAGGAGCTCCAGAGCGGCGATCTGGCCGGTCGCGAGGTCGTGCAGGGCGAGTTGGCTCCCGCGGCACAGTTGGCGATGGGTATCACCCAGGTCGCCCCGGCCCGCGTGGGTGGTCAGGGGATCGTGCAGGTGGAGTTGCAGCGCCGGGCCGAGACCGGTGCGGTCCTGCGGGGCGTGCGGGTGCGGGTTCCCGCACCCGCAGGCAGCGTGATCACGCAGGCGAACGGCACGGGCTGGAAGTGCGCCACGGGCAAGGCTGCAGCACAGTGCCGGTTGACCAGGAAACTCAGCGCCGATCTGAGTCCGCAAGCCATCATCCTCGTTCTGGGTGTGAAGGGATCGGTCAAGGGCGACACGACGGTGCCGGTGCGGGCGATGGCCACATGGCGGGGCGGGGGGACCACCACCACGAAGAAGGACCCGTGGCAGGTCACCGACAAGGGCTCGCTGTTCGCCCGCCCCGGTCTGCGGGTCTCTTTGACCAGCGCGCACGGCCCCGACGTGCCGTTGCTGACCAATAGCAAGGCGCGGCACCGGCAGTTCGCCCTGATGGCCAGGGTGCGCAACGTCGATGGCGCACAGGTGACGGGCACGTGGCGTCAGGTTTCCGGCCCGAAGGCGACCATGTTGCAGCCCGCGGTGGTGAGCAACGTCCAGGACCGCGCATCCCAGGTGGTTCAGGTTGCCGATGACCACAGGAAGGCATCAGGCACGTACCGGTTCGCCTTCCGAGCAAGCGACGCGGGCGATTCCGTCCGGCGCGTGGTGAGTGTGGACGTCGAGGCCGCCAAGCGGGACACCACGATCGAAGCTCGACACCGCACATTGCACGAGTTGGCCCGCAAGACGCGCACCGGGAACCAGGAGTGGACCCAGGGCAAGCGGCAGGCCGCTCATCCGGTGCACCCGCTGGTGATCAAGGGTCCCGCCGAGGCGGCCGCGGGTCAGTTGGTTCGGTACAGCGCGGATGTGCCGGGCGCCGTGACCTCGATCCGATGGTGGGTCGATGGCAGGCCGGCCCTGACAGGCAGGGGCGAGTCGTTCTCGGTCACTGCTCCACAGGTGCGCACCACGATGGTGGTGCGGGCGGAAGCCGTGATGGGCGATGGCCGGGTGCTGCACGCCACCCGACTGTTGACCTCGCACGTGTCCGCAGACCAGGTGGCCGCGGCCGCTGAGGTGCGCGCCAGTTCGTCAGAGGTGCGGGCGGCGGACTTGACGCCTGGGGAGAAGTCGGCGTTCTGCAAGGTCGTCAGCGGCCGCGACAAGGACGGATCGTTGACCACGTTGAACGGCTTCGAGCTGCGGTGGAAGGCCAATGCGCTGAAGTTGAGCAACTTGAGCGACCCCGGTGTGTGTCGCGGTGACGGGACCGAGGTGCTGCAGTTCCGGCAGAGCCCGGACGTGTCGATCTACTACAACGACGTGCAGTTGTTCACCAACCTCACCGGCCAGATCTCGGTGGATGGGCTGGCGTTGACGCGCGCGAAGTGGTTCCTGCCTGCGAAGTTCCGTAAGACCCCGGGGCTGAAGAAGACCGAGTCGTTCGACCTGTTCGCCAGTGATGGTCCGACCCAACCCCATGCGGGGCTGTTGGAGACCTCCCCCAGCGGGTGGGGCCAGTTGGAGGGCTTTTTCGTCAAGGAGAGCATCAACATCGACGACGCGGTGATCTTCCTGCCGCTACCCACCGGATGGAAGGCCTTCGGCACGACCGTCAGTTTCCTGCCCGCGGTGCCGGAGGACCTACAGGGGTCACGCCCGATCCCGCCGGGCACGGTGGAGTATGCCCAGAACTTCCGCGACCTGCTGCCTGAGGGGTGCAACAACCCTGACCCGAACGCGGTGCTGCCGCAATGCGGCAGCGCCAAGATGTCGGTGCGGCTTGTGGCCAATCAGTCCAGCGCCGCCACCTTCGCAATCAGCAACATCAACATCGGCCAGACGTCGGCGGGCAGCAGCATCACCGCGAGCGGCGAAGGTGTCATCGACCTCGACGGCAAGGACTCGCGCCTGAAGCTGGGCATCGCGTGCGGCGCGGCCCAGACGAACGCCACCGGGTGCGAACTGGTCAAGAACCTGTTCCTCAAGGACGCATGGATCGAACTGAGCACCATGGGCCAGATCCGCATGTATGCCGCCGCCGAGGTGCCCGGCAATGACCCGGCCAAACCCTACGGGTTCGCTCTGCAGGGCCGCTACCGCGCAGCGGACAACTGGCGGTTGGACGTGAAGAACACCACCCCGTGGCAGTTGGGTGCCGGCATCGAACTCACCGAACTGACCGGAACCGTGGAGCGGCGCGTCGAGCCGGGCCTGGAGACGAAAGCGCAACTCGTGGCCGGCATCGAGGCCAAGGTCACCAACATCCCGGTGGGCGACTCACTGAAGGTCAACGAGATCGGCGGCACCATCACCAACGCCTGCGTGGACCGGGAGAACCTGCAGGAGGCCCTGGATTGCAACCCCGGGGAACTGCGCGTAGCGTTCAACCTCGACGTCACCGCCCAACTGCCCGGCGGCACTAGCCCCCGCATGACCATGGAGGGCGCCTATAACTTCGCCACCAAGCGGTACCGCTTCCAGGGCGGCGTGGCCGACGTGGCCATCGGTCCGGAACAGTTCCAGGTCACCGAGGCGAAGTTCTCCATCAGCAACGACGGCTCCAGTGTGTGCCAGTCCGGCACCGTCGGGGCCGTCGATCCCAACCAGGACAAGTTCACGCTGGGACTGACCGCCAAGGGCAATGTGATGGACCGAGTGGTCTCCTTCACGGGCTCCACCAACAAGGACGGCCTGTGCCTGGCCGCCAACGAGACCAAGCCCTCCTCCCTCGGTGATGGCATGAAGGTGTCGGACAACACCTTCGCCTACACCAGCTACGAGGACGGCGCCACCGTGCGCCTGCCCAGCCGGGAAACGATCTACGTGTCCGCCAACCAGGTGAAACTGGCCGGACAGTTCGTGGTCCCCGACAGCGTGCGCGACTGGCTCGGCGCCCCCGAGGGCCGCATCACCTACGCCGCCTCCGGCGACACTTCCCTGAAGAAGCTCGCCTTCGACATCGCCTACCAGATCACGAAACCCGTCCCGATCTACACGAAGAGCGAGAACGGCCAGGTCAAGACCCGACTCGAGCTGACCAAGGTCGGCCTGCAGCTGACCTGGCAGCGCAGCCCCATGCAGGGTGACCTGAGCCTGTATGCATCCAGCAACCTGTTCGTCGCCGGTGCCGGGGGCACTCCTGACTCCACCACACCCATCTCCCTGGCCGCGTCCCTGGGATTCGAGAACGCTCAGTTGACCGTCGGCCTGCGCGCCGGCGTCGAGACCAACGGCGCCACCAAACCCATCCCCAACGCCTTCGGCGTCAAGGACCTCACCGTGCGCAACCTCGCGATCGCGGCCAAGATCTCCATCCCTTCGATGACTCCGGCGATCTCCTTCGACGCTGATGTGACGCTGCCCGGCTCCTGGGGCCCCGGGGCAGGCCTGAAGGACGGTATCCCGGTTCGCCTCGGCTTCAGCCTCGGTGACGCAGCCCCCTGCATCACCTTCGAAGCCGGTCGGGAGAGCACCCCCGACAACCCCGCACCCGTCATCGTCGACATCGCCAACGCCGGACTGCTGACCACCCGCCATGTCAAGTTCCTCTTCGCCCCCATGGGGTGCACCCTGCCCTCGGGAATCAGCGGGACGGTCGAGGTTCCCCGCGGCTTCGCCATCGCCTTCGACGGCAAGATCATCGGATCAGACGTCAAGGTCGGACTCAGCATGGGCTACGCCAACAACGGCCTGCAGTTCAAGGGCGACCTCGAGGCCTACCTCGACCTCAAGGTCGTCAGCCTGAAGAGCTACGACGGCACCGGCCCCGCCAAGGTCCACATCGACATCGACACCACACCCAACAACTTCAAGTTCATCGCCCAAGCGGATGCCGGCATCGAGATCGGAAACCCGGACTACTTCGGCGCCCGCATCGGGATAAAGGGCAACTTCAACTACACCCCTAACGACGACTTCATCACTGCCAAGTTCGTCGGTGACGGCAAATTGACCGTCGGCCCCATCGGCTCCACCATCGACATGTCCCTCGACATGAAGACGGCGAAACCCCAATCCGACCAGACGAAATACGAAGAACTCGCCAAGCAGAACTACGCCAACGCCCACGCCAAGATCCGCACCCAGATCATCGGACTCGTCCTCGAGGCAGAAGGCGACCTGCAATACGAAGCCGGCCAGATGATCAACCTCCACATCGCCGCCGGCGTCGAGGTCAACCTGCTGATCGCTGCGGTGAAGGGCACCCTCGCGTTCGACTACTGCCTGGGCACCCTGACCGAGATCCGGGCGGACGGCAACGGGTCGAAGTGTCAGCCATACGACAAGGACAGGCGTA
Organism: uncultured Micrococcales bacterium; assembly: GCA_903915555.1. GTDB lineage: Bacteria > Actinomycetota > Actinomycetes > S36-B12 > CAIWTL01. The sequence continues at coordinate 4,486 of CAIWTL010000490.1, forward strand.
AGGACGCCAAACCCTCCTGGCGGGTCGGCCTCACCGGCTACTACCGCGTCCTGTGGTGGAAGAAGGACTACACCTGGACGATCTACGAGTCCCTGGGCAGCGATGGCCGCCTCGAGGACGGCGCCGACGAGGCGAGCACCCTCAACCTCGCGTCCAATATCGCCTCCACCTCGCCGTTGACCCTCAGCCTGGGTCGGGTCGCCACGCAGAACGATTCGCTGGTGAGTCTGGGCGAGATCGACGCCCGCGCCTCGGTGGTTCCTCTCAGCGGTAATCCCACGCCGGCTGTCGGGTGGAAGGTCGTGGGAGGGTACGGCTTCAAGTACCGGGACAATCAGGGAGAGCAGACGGCCAAGGCCTGTCAGCAGATCCAGATGGGGACCCAAGCCTGGAACCCGCGACCGGGTAATGCGAATCCACCACCGGTGGAAGCCGACTCGGTGTCGGGCAATGAGTACTGCGGGATGCTGGTGGACCGCAACACCACATCAGGCCCACAGGTGAGCGGCCTGTGGAGCGATGACGGCAAACAGTTCTGCCTCGATGCCGACGGGGGAAAGACCGCGAACGGGACGAAGGTGCAGATCATGGACTGCAACAAGTCCGACGCCCAGAAGTTCACCTGGGAGGGCGATTCGCTGCGCTCCAACGGCAAGTGCCTGGATGCCGAGTGGTCAGGCAACACCGCCGGAACCAAGGTCCGCCTGTGGGACTGCAACGGCAGCGACGCACAGAAGGTCACCTACGACGCCGCTCAGCAGGCGCTCAAGCTGCAGGGCCTGTGCCTGGACGTGGCGGACGGCAAGCGGAGCAGCGGCACACAGGTGCAGTTGTGGTACTGCAATGGCAGCGCCGCACAGCAATGGGCCGGGGACACCAAGCGCGAACGGGTGGTGTGCATCAAGCTCGGGTGTTTCCTCCCCGACAGCGGCACCGGCGGCACCGCCTACATCGGAGGTCGGGTCAACACCCAGCAGGCGATGGACACCCGCAACCAACTGCTGGCCGGGCTGCGCACGCCGCCGGGGGCGATCCCAGCCAGCACCACGCTGGGCAATCCCTTCTGGTCGGCTGATCGGCAGATGGTGGTGATCCCCAGCACGAACGACGTTGCCGTGTGGCGCTGCAAGGCCAAGCAGCAGGAGTGCCTCGCCACCTCCCGCACAGTGGCGCTGAATCCCGAGCAGCCCTACGGCGGCGTGCAGCAGGAATTCACGGCCCGGTTCGAGAAGCTCTATCAGGTCTTCAGCAACTACACGTGTCCCGCCGGACAGACCAAGGCGTGGCAGATCACCCAGTGGGGTGTGTTCTACACGACCTGCGACCAGACACTCGCCGAGGCAGGCTACTTGAAGAAGGGCGGCGGCTATGACCCGAAGCGCCCGCAGGAGGCGCAGTCCCAGAAGCCGGCTTCGCTGGAGTGGCCGGTGCTGTTCCGTCTCACCACCAAGGCGTTCGAGTTGTGGGAGGGACGGTTCGACAAGAACGGGAATCCCGACCCGAACGGCGAGCCCAAGAAGACGTACTCGTGGGAATCGGTGCTGCGTTGAGGACTTCTTGAAAGGTCACGGGTGGTGGCGAAGTTCCGGCACGGCCACGCGACCGTCCGGACGGTCGGGTGGAGCGCATTCCTGAGTGCTCGTTGAACGTGATCCCCGTGCTATACAAGACGGCACACTCAGTAGTGGTGCGGGCACGAGGAGTCAGGCATGTGGCGTTCAGTCGCGATGGTTCGGCAACCACTGCGGGCAACCCTCCTCGTGGGAACCACGTGTGGGGCCCTGCTCCTCGGCTCAGGAGTGTCCGGCGCCGCGGCGGAGGCTCCGACCCCGCGCTCCGACCAGCCATCCGCACGGGATGCGGCCACCGACCGTCAGATCGCGCAGGCGTCCATCGAGGAGTTGCGCTCCGGGGTGACCCGCGAGGGTGAGCGGACTGTCACCGGGGAACTGGCGCCTGCGCCGCAGCTGTCGCTCGGACTGTCCACGGTGGCCCCTGCCCGGGTGGGTGGCGCCGGCGTCGTCGAGGTAGGTCTGCTGCGCCGCGCCGAGGTCGGCCAACCCGTCCGGGGGGTCCGGGTGAGGATCCCTGCTCCCCGCGGTGGGGTGATCGACAAGGCCACGGGGCCCGGGTGGCGATGTGCCACCACCTCGGGGGCCGCCACCTGTCGGCTGCCTCGTGGCGGGCGCCTGGGCGGCGACCTCAGCCCGCTGCCCATCACTGTCGCGGTCGGGGTCAAGGAATCGGTGCGGGGTGGCTCGATGCTCCCCGTCCAGGCCATGGCGACGTGGAAGGGCGGCGGCACGACGACCACGAAGAAGGATCCCTGGCAGGTCAGGGATCGCTTGTCGCTGCTGGCCCGGCCGGGGCTGCGCCTGTCGCTCAGCAGTGACCACGGCCCCGACATCCCGCTGCTGACCAACAGCGCTGCCCGTCATCGGCAGTTCCCGCTCTCGGCCAAGATCCGAAACGGGGACGGCGCCCAGGTATCGGCGACATGGACCCAGGTCTCCGGGCCGAAGGCGCAGATGCTCCAGCCGACGAAGATCACCCACGCGCAGGAGCAACTGTCGCAGGTGATCCAGGTCCCCAACCGGGCGAAGAAGGCCACCGGGCGCTACACATTCGCGTTGCGCGCCAGCGACGCCGACCAGACCGTCCGCCGCAAGATCTCAGTCGACGTCGAGGCAGCTGCGCACGACACGAAGGTCGAGGCCCGGCACGCGCAGTTGCACAAACTCGCCCGCAAGAGCGACACCGGGCCGTTGACCTGGGACCAGGGCAGCCGTCAGCCCGCTCATCCGGTACATGCGCTCGTGGTGAAGGGACCGGCCACCGCGGTCAGCGGCCGGTCGGTCGACTTCACCGCCGCAGTCAGTGGCGAGGTCGACTCCACAACGTGGAGCGTGGCGGGCCTCCCCGAGCGGACCGCAACGGGCGAGTCGTTCTCGGTGAAGGCCCCCGAGGCAGGTGAGACACTGCTGGTGCGGGCGACCACGACCATGGCCGACGGTCGGGTCCTGGAGTCCACGCGGACTCTGTCGGGTACCGGCGCCGCAGAGACCGATGAGGTCAGGGCCGCAGGGCTGGGCCCTGTGGCGAAGTCTGCGCTGTGCAAGGTGGTGGACGGCCGCAACGCCGACGGTTCGCTGACCACCGACAACGGGTTCCAGCTCCGATGGAAGGCCAAGGCGCTCCAACTGAGTTCCCTCGATACCCCCGGCGTGTGCAGCGGCACCGAGGTCTTGAATTTCCGCAAGAGCGCAGATGTCTCCATCTACTACCAGGACGTCCAACTGTTCACCAACCTCACCGGCAAGATCTCGGCTGCTGGACTGCAGTTGACGCAGGCGAAGTGGTTCCTACCCGCTCAGTTCCGCAAGGGACTCCTGAAGAAGACTGAGGGTTTCGACCTCTTCGCCAGTGAGGGCCCCACTCAACCCCGCTCCCCTCTCGTGGAGACCTCAGCAGGCGGATGGGGGGACCTCGAAGGATTCTTCGTCAAGGAGAGCATCAACGCCGACGACGCCGTGGTTCTGCTTCCGCTGCCCAACGGCTGGAAGGCCTTCGGGACCACCGTCTCGTTCCTGCCCGAGAAGCCCGCGGACCTGCAGGGCTCACGGCCCGTCGAACCGGGCACGGTGGAGTTCGCACAGAACTTCCGGGATCTGCTGCCGGAAGGCTGCACGAATCCGGACCCCAACGCGGTTCTTCCGCAGTGCGCCAGCGCGAAGTTCTCCGTCGACCTCGTGGCGAACAAGGCCAGCACCGCCGAGGCGACCCTGAGCAACATCAACATCGGCCAGACCGCCGCGGGGGACAGCATCACTGCGTCGGGTCAGGGCACCGTGGACCTCGCCGGCAAGGACTCGCGCCTCAAGGTGGGGATCTCCTGTGGAGGCAAGCCCACCGACAAGAACGGCTGCGAACTGGTCAAGAACCTGTTCCTCCGCGACGCGTGGATGGAGTTCAGCACCCTCGGCCAGATCCGCATCTACGCTGCCGCCGAGGTTCCCGGCAACGATCCCGCGAAGCCGTACGGGTTCGCCGTGGCCGGTCGCTACCGAGCCGCCGACAACTGGCGTCTCGACGTCAGCAACACGACACCCTGGGCGTTGGGCGCGGGCATCACTCTGACCGACCTCTCCGGCACCATCGAACGGCGGGTGGAGCCGGGGCTGGAGTCCAAGGCGCAACTGCTGGCCGGCATCGAGGCCAAGGTGTCGGACATCCCCGTCAGCCAGACGGTCAAGGTCGATACGATCGGCGCCACGATCACCAACGCGTGCGTGGACCGGGAGAGCCTTCAGGAGGTACTCGACTGCAACCCCGGGGAACTGCGGGTGGCGTTCAATCTGGGTATCACGGCCACCCTCCCCGGCGGGGCCAAACCCCGGATGACCATGGAGGGCGCCTACAACTTCACCACCAAGCGGTACCGCTTCTCCGGCGGGGTCGCCGACGTCGCCATCGGCCCTGAGCAGTTCCAGGTCACCGAGGCCAAGTTCTCCATCAGCAACGACGGCAGCAGCGTGTGCCAGTCCGGCACCATCGACGCCAACGATCCCAACCAGGACAAGTTCACCCTCGGGCTCAGCGCCAAGGGCAACGTCATGGGCAATGTGGTGGCGTTCACCGGATCGACCAACAAGGACGGCCTGTGTCTGGCCGCCAGCCAGTCCAAGGCTTCCTCCCTGGGCAACGGGATGAAGGTGTCGGACAACCTGTTCGCCTACACCAGCTACAAGGAGGGTGCGACCGTCCGTCTGCCGGGCCGGACCCCCGTGCTCGTCAAGCAGGACAACGTCATCCTGACCGGACAGTTCGAGGTGCCCGCGAGCGTGACGGAGTGGCTCGGGGCGCCGGAGGGGCGGGTCGTCTACACAGCCAAGGGTGATACGTCTCTGAAGAAGCTGGCCTTCGACATCAACTACCAGATCACCAAACCGGTACCGATCTACACCTACCGGGCCGAGGGCCAGGACAAGACGCGCCTTGAGCTGACCAAGGTCGGCCTGCAGCTGAACTGGCAGCGAAACCCGGTGGCCGGCGACTTGAGCCTGTACGCGTCGAGCAACCTCTTCGTCGAGGCCGCAGGCAGTACCCCCCGCTCCAACACCCCCATCTCCCTGGCCGCTGCGCTCGGCTTCGAGGGCGGCCAACTCACCGTCGGACTGCGGGCCGGGGTCGAGACCAACGGAGCGACGAAGCCCATCGCCAACGCCTTCGGGGTCGAGGACCTCACAGTGCGCAACCTGGCCGTCGCCGCGAGCATCTCCATCCCGTCCCTGACCCCGAAGATCTCCTTCGACGCCGACATGGATCTCCCCGGATCTTGGGGGCCAGGGGCCGGGCTGAAGAGCGGGATCCCCGTACGACTCGGTTTCAGCTTCGGCGACGCGGCCCCCTGCATGGTCTTCTCCGCGGGACGGGAGAGCACTCCCAGTAACCCCGCGCCGGTGATCCTCGACATCGCCAACGCGGGACTGCTCACCGCCCGCTACGCCAAGTTCGTCATCGCCCCGATGGGATGCTCGCTGCCTTCGGGAATCGGAAGCAGCGTCGAGGTCCCCCGCGGGCTGGCGATCGCGTTCGATGGAAGCATCCTGGGGTCCGACATCCAGGTGAACCTGAGCATGGCGTACGCCAACAACGGCCTGCAGTTCAAGGGGAACCTCAAGGCCTACCTGGACTTCAAGGTGATCTCCTTGAAGAGCTACGACGGCAACGGGCCTGCCCGGATCAACATCGACATCGACACCACGCCGAACAACTTCAAGTTCGTCGCCGAGGTCGACGCGGGCATCGAAGTGGGTAGCCCGCAGTATTTCGGAGCCCGCATCGGGGTCAAGGGGAACTTCAACTACACCCCACAGGATCCGTTCATCACCGCCAACCTTGTCGGTGAAGGAAGCGCGGCCATCGGGCCGATCGGCTCGACCATCGACCTCAGCCTCGACTTGAAACTGGCCAAGGACACCAGCGACGCGGAGGCCACGAAACAGTCCTACGCGAATGCCAGCGCCAAGATGCGTGCCAAAGTCATCGGCATCTCCGTGGAGGCGGCGGGCGATCTCCAATACGAAGCCAGCAGGATGATCAACCTCCACCTCGCCGCCGGCGTCGAGGTCGACATCTTCGTCGGGGCGGTCAAGGGAACCCTGGCCTTCGACTACTGCGTCGGCACGCTCACCGCGATCAAGGCCGACGGCAGCGGCTCGCGTTGCCAGCCCTACGACAAGGACCGACGTACCGACGCCACCCCCACCTGGCGCGTCGGCCTCACCGGCTACTACCGCATCCTGTGGTGGAAGAACGACTACACCTGGAACATCTACGAGTCCATCGGCAAGCAGGGCACCCTCGACCCCGCCAAGGACCCTGACAGCTCCGTCAACCTTGCCGCCGACGTGCCCGCCACGTCTCCAGTCACGTTGTCAATGGGCCGGCAACGCGGCAACTCCGGTGACCCCGCCCGGCTGGGAGAGGTCGACTACACCGGTCCGCTCGTCCCGTACGGCGCGGCCCCCGACGGCCAGGCGGAGTCGGGATGGAAGGTCATCAAGGGCGTCGACTTCTCCTACCGCGACATACGGGGAAATGCGCAGCAGGCAAGAGCGTGCCAGCAGGTCACCCTGGGAACTCGGGCCTGGAATCCGACGGCCGAGGATCCCAATCCAGCGCCGGCGAATGCAGAGCCGGTCGACCAGAACGCCTTCTGCGGCATGGTGGTGGACCGCAGTCAGACCTCCGGCCCACTCACGAGTGACCTGACCTCGACCGCCGGGAAGCCATTGTGTCTCGATGCAGCCGGTGGAAAGCAGGACAACGGCACCCAGGTGCAGGTCTGGGACTGCAACTCGTCCAGCGCTCAGGACACCGTGCGGCAGAGCAACACCCTGCGCCTCAACGGCAAGTGCCTGGATGCGCAATGGAGCGGTGCCGCCAACGGGACCCGGGTCCAACTCTGGGACTGCAACGGAAGTGCCGCCCAGCGGGTCACTTACGACGCTACGCGCCAAACCCTCAGACTCCAGGGCAAATGCCTGACCGTCGCAGATGCCAAGCGTGAACGGGGCACCGCGGTGCACCTGTGGGACTGCGACAGCCGAGCCGGGCAGGGGTGGCTCAATGACACCAAGCGCGAGCGGGTCGTGTGCGCCCCGGCAGGCTGTTTCATCCCCAGCGAGAAGGAAGCCACGATCGGAGGCCGGATCAACCAGTCCGACGCCACACAGGCGCGCCTCGCGCTTCTGTCCGGACTTCGCACCCCGCCAGGGGCCATTCCCGCGGGAACAGTGCTGGACAACCCGGTGTGGTCCTCGCAACGGCAGATGGTCCTCCTACCGATGTACAACTCCGCCGAGGTGTGGCGCTGCACCGCGAACAAGGCCGACTGCCTGGCCACGTCACGCACAGTCTCGCTGAACCCCACCAAGCCGTACGGTGGGGTGGAATCTGAGTTCAGTACCCGCTTCCAGCGCGTGTACATGGTGGTCGACACCGCTCGATGCAGGACCAAGAGCTGGTCGGTCACCGAGAACGGCCAACTGGCCAGTTCCTGTGACGGCCGGACCACGGTCCCCCGCATCCGCACCAGCAACGCACCTGACTCCGGCTACTGCGGGCAGGGCAGGTGTCCTGAACAGGCGAAGTCGACCCAACCGGAAACAGAGGGATACCCGGTCGTGCTGCATCTCAGCGACGACAATCTCGGCATTTCGGAAGGGGCGCCCCAGGCGAAGAAGACCTCGATCTGGCGCAACGGGACCTGACCCCTGGGTGACGGCATCCGGGGACGCCCGCCGCGACTGCGCCTACGACCAGTAGCCGGTCCCGGGATCACCCACCGGCGTCGTGGGTGTCCGACCGCCGGTCGCGCCAGGCGGCGGCGATGTTGCGGCTGTGCCGGACGATGACCAGCAGGCCCAACGCGACACCGTAGATCGTGTCGTCCCAGACGGGGGCGGCCGCGATACCGCAGCCGATGAGGACGACCGCCCCCCCGACTGCGCCGATGCCGACGCGCCGGGACACCGCGTACGCGATACCGAACCCGAGGAGAACGAACGGGACCCAGAGAGGATGGGCGCCCAGGAGCGCCCCGAGAGTGGTCGCGACGCCTTTGCCCCCGCGTCCCTTGAGGAAGGGCGACGTGATGTGGCCGACCACGGCCATGAAACCCGCCATCTCCGCGGTGGACTCTCCGAAGAACCGGAACACCAGCGCCGGCAGAAGGCCCTTGAGGATGTCGAGGATCGCGACGATGACTCCCGTGCGCCTGCCCAGGACGCGGCCGGCGTTCGTCGCCCCGGGGTTGCCGGACCCTTCGTCGTGCAGGTCGATCCCCCGCATGTGGGCGATGATCGAGGCGGGGTTGATGGCCCCGACGACGTAGCCGACCACCGCCGCCAGCAGGAGCGGACCCCAGGAGTGTCCCACGGTCACGGAGCCCGGACCGGACTGACGATGGCCGCGAGCATCCCCGGCCCGGTGTGGGATCCGATGACGGCCCCCACCTCCCCCACCATGACCTGCGCCTCCGGAAGTCGGTCCATCAGCCGCTGGGCGAGCTCCTGCGCCCGCGACGCGGCATCGAGATGCATCACAGCGACCCCGCACGGCCGATCCCCCGCGGACTCGACGGCCAGATCCTCCAGGCGGGCGATGGCCTTGCCTGCCGTGCGGACCTTCTCCAGTGGCTGCACCCGACCCTTGGCCAGGTGCAGGATCGGCTTCATGGCCAGTGCGGACCCGATCCACCGCTGCGCGGCCCCGATCCGGCCGCCGCGCCGCAGGAACTCCAGGGAGTCGACGTAGAAGAGAACGCGGGTCTCCGCGCAGGTCGTGACGGCGGCATCGGCAGCCTCCTTCACGGAACTGCCCGCGGCCAGGGTCCGTCCGGCACTGACGACGCCGTAACCCAGCCCCATCGACACACTCAGGCTGTCCACCACTGTCACCGGGATCGGGGAGTCGGCCGCGGCGGTGAGCGCGGAATCGTAGGTCCCGGACAGATCGGCCGACAGGTGGATCGACAGGATGTTCTCCGCCCCCTGGTCGGCCGCCTCCTGGTAGGTGCGCAGGAATCGGGCGGGCGACGGCCGCGACGTGCTCACGGGTGTCCCGGACCGCAGGGCACCACCGATCGCGGACGACGTGATGGAGACGCCCTCCTCGAAGGCGCGATCCCCGACTATGACGGTGACAGGGACGACCCGCACACCCCAGAAGTCCACCAGCGGTTGCGGGAGGTTGGCGGTCGAATCGGTGACGAGCGCAGTCGTTGTCGACGGGTCCGGTGCCATGCGGTCAGGCTACGCAGAGCGAGCCACCCGTGGCCAACGTCACCGGACCTCTCAGGGGACGATGTTCACCAGTTTCGGCGGTCGCACGATCACCCGCCGAGCGGTGGCCCCGTCGAGCGCCGTGACCGCGGCCTCACTCGTCAGGGCGAGCTCGGTGAGTTCCTCCTCGCCGATGTCGGGGCTGACCTGCAGCCGCCCCCGGACCTTGCCGGCGATCTGGACGACACATGTCACCTCGTCCTGCGCGACGAGTGCGGGATCCACCTGCGGCCATCCCGCGAGTGCTACGCACGGCTCGTGCCCCAGGATCGACCACATGTCCTCTGCCGTGTACGGGGCGACGAGGGAGAGCATGACGGCCACGGCCTCGGCCCCCTCCCGCACGGCGGGATCGTCGGCACCCCCGGCATCGATGGCCTTGCGCAGCACGTTGACCAGTTCCATCGTGCGCGCGACAGCGACGTTGAACCGGAACGACTCCACAGCCAGCGTCGCGTCATGGACCGCGCGATGGGTGGCCTGCCGCACCGTCCGGTCCCCCGCCGCCGGATCCGCGCCGGGAGCGGAGGTGACGTCGCGGGCCACCCGCCAGGCCCGGGCGAGGAAGCGCTTGGCACCTGCCGGGGACACATCCGCCCAGTCGACGTCATCCTCGGGGGGTCCGGCGAACACCATGGTCAGCCGCACCGCGTCCACACCGTTCTCGGCGAGTTCGTCGGACAGGCGCACGAGGTTGCCCCGCGACTTGGACATGGCGGAGCCGTTCATGACGACCATGCCCTGGTTGAGCAGTCGCGTGAACGGCTCGGTGAAGTCGACCATTCCCATGTCGAACAGGACCTTGGTGAAGAACCGCGAATACAGCAGGTGCAGGATCGCGTGGGTCACCCCTCCGACGTACTGATCGACGGGAAGCCACTGGCGCGCAGACTCGGGGGCGAACGGCTGCTCGGAGTCGTGCGGATCCAGATAACGCAGGAAGTACCAGGAACTGTCTACGAAGGTGTCCATCGTGTCGGGGTCGCGGTGCGCCGCTCCGCCGCACTGGGGACAGGTCACATCGCGCCAGCCGGTCGCGGCACCCAACGGCGAGCTGCCCTTGGGCTTGAGGTCCAGACCCTCGGCCGGGGGCAGCCGTACAGGCAACTGGTCGTCCGGGACGGGGACCTCGCCGCAATCGGGGCAGTGGATGATCGGGATGGGGGTTCCCCAGTAGCGCTGCCGCGAGATCAGCCAGTCACGAAGGCGGTAGTTCACGGCCGGGCGCCCGGTACCCCGCTCCTCGAGGACCTCGATGATCCGCGCGATGGCGGCGTCCTTGGCCAGGCCGTCCAGCGGCCCACTGTTGACCATGACACCGTCGCCGCTGGTGGCCTCGCCGGTGACCGCGGGGTCGCCGGCCCCGTCGTCGGCCACGCTGACGACGGTCTTCACCGGGATGTCGAACGCAAGCGCGAAGTCGAGGTCGCGCTGGTCATGCGCCGGAACCGCCATGATGGCGCCGGTGCCGTAGTCGGCGAGCACGTAGTCACTGGCCCAGATGGGCAGGCGTTCCCCGTTGACGGGATTGATCGCATAGCGTTCCAGGAAGACACCGGTCTTCTCGCGGTCCGTGGCGAGTCGGTCCATCTCGCTGGTCTGCTTCACCTTCTCCAGGTAGTCGGCGAAGGCTGCCTCGGCGGGCGTGCCGGTGGCCAGTTCGGCCGCGAGGTCGCTGTCGGCGGCGACGACGAAGAACGTCGCACCGTAGAGCGTGTCGGGCCGCGTCGTGTAGACCGTGACGGGCTCGTCACGACCCTCGATGGCGAACTCGACCTCGGCTCCGGTGGAACGGCCGATCCAGTTGCGCTGCATGAGCAGCACCTTCTCGGGCCAGTTGCCCTCCAGTTGCGCCATGTCGTCGAGCAACCGGTCGGCGTAGTCGGTGATCCGCAGGTACCACTGCGTGAGCTTCTTCTTCGTGACAACGGTGTCGCACCGCTCGCAACGGCCGTCGACGACCTGCTCGTTGGCCAGCACCGTCTGGTCGTTGGGGCACCAGTTCACCTGGGAGTCCTTGCGGTACGCCAGACCGCGCTCGAACATGCGCAGGAACAGCCACTGGTTCCAGTGGTAGTACTCCGGGTCACACGTGTTCAGCACCCGGTCCCAGTCGAACGAGCATGCGTAGCGCCGCATCGACGTCTTCTGCTGCTCGATGTTCTCGTAGGTCCATCCGGCGGGATCCACGCCGCGTTTGATGGCGGCGTTCTCCGCAGGCAGCCCGAAAGCGTCCCACCCGATGGGGTGCATGACGTTGAAGCCCTGCTGGACCCAGTAGCGGGCGAGGACATCACCCAGGGCGTACGCCTCCGCATGACCCATGTGCAGGTCGCCGCTGGGATACGGGAACATGTCCAGCACGTACTTCTTGGGACGGTCGTCCCCCGGGTCACCCGACCGGAACGGTTGGCGTTCGTCCCACACGGGCAGCCATTTCTGCTGCAACCGCTCCGGGTCGTACTCGACAGCGCTGTCCATTAGTTCCTCTGGATCCGTTCCCCCGGTGGTCCCTGGTCGGCGCCCGCGCACGAGCGCGCGGCGCATCGCACCATCGTACCGACCGCCCACCGGCCCCGAGCCGGAGCCGGACCTCACGCGAGAGTGGGAAGCGCGAGCACGAGCAGCGCCTGGGCCACGTGGTAGGTCACGTGGACCGCGACGCGTCCACCTGGGGCCGGCCCCACGAAACGGCCCCAGGCAAGCAGCGCGTCCGAGGCGGCGAAGGTAGACCGTGACGATGCCGCCCAGCACGGACGACCGCTGCCTGGCACCCCCGACCACGGACGGGCGACCACGGACTCGACCTCACGGCGGTCGGTCCGCACCGACCACCAGTCGGCGACCGCGGCCACGGCCGCGAGGAGGAACGCCAGACCTGCCGCAGCGGTCATGCCGACCACCCGGCCTGGAGGAGCGTCTTGGCGGTCGCGGTACCGACCCGTTCGTGGCTGTCCCAGCCCCAGTGCAGGCCGTCGGGGTTGTTGGTCGCGGTGGACACCAGATGGTCGAGATCGACGGAGGGCACCTCGTGATCCCGACACCAGACACGTGCCGCGGCGACAGCCGGGCGATGCGGACGCGCCGATGGGTGGATGTGGCTGTCGTAGGGGGACGGCAGGAGTCGCACGATGGGGATCCCGGGATACAGCGCGCGGATGGCCGTCACGATGCGGGACAGGTAGTGGCTGGTGGCGCGCGGCGACAGTTGGCTGAGATGACCGTCCGAAGCCCTGATGACCCGGGGCGCCAGCGAGTGGTACGTCGTCCTCACGCGGCGCCGCAGCCCACCGGGACGGATGTACGGGATGGATTCCCGCAGCCACGTGGGAAGGGCCGCCGGCAGCTGGTCGAAGTGACCCAGCGACAACACGACCCCGTCGGCGCGGGGCAGGAAGGTGCCCCAGACCGTCGGGTCCTTGGTGACGGCCCACCAGCCGTCCCGGGCCGTCCATCCCATGCGGGCGACGAGATCGACCTCGACGTCGCCGCCGAGGGAGTCCGCGCACACGTTGGCATACAGCCGCGGGTGGTGGGGAGCCTCTGCCCGCTCCGGGCCATGGAAGGACACCGAGTCCCCCAGCACCAGCAGGTGTCTCATGTGGGGTCTGCCTCGGCGCGGGCGCGGGCGAGCGCCTTGTTGCGGTACATCTCCTGGTCGGCACGCTGCAGGGCGTCCTCGAGAGTGTCCTCCTGCCACGGAAGGAGCACGGCTCGGCCCAGCGAGACACGGGGGTGGGCCGGATCGGCCTCCAGGGTGCGCATGAGGCGTTGCTCGATGGTGGCCAACTCCGGCCCGGGACCGACCGCCAGGACGACGAACTCGTCGCCGCCCCACCGGGCGATGACATCGGCGCTCCGGAAGGTCTCGGTCATGGCGTCGGCGACCGCCACGATGACGCGGTCACCGGCCTCGTGCCCCTCGGTGTCGTTGACCAACTTGAGACCGTCGATGTCGATGAACGTGCAGGTGACCGGTTCCCGGCCGCGCTCGGCGAGTTCGACGGCCTCTTCCCCGACCATCATCAGACCGCGTCGGTTGAGCAGTCCGGTCAGGGAGTCGTGGACGGCCAAGGCCTCCGCCCGGAACAGCGACGCGCCCAGCGCACGGAGGGCATCGGTGCGCATCGAGTGCAGGAGCACCGACACGACCGTCGCCGCGATCATCGCCAGGAACCACCCGGGCGCATCGACGTCGTCCACCAGGGCGGCGGTCAGCCCGAGCCACAGGCACCAGATGCTCACGAGGGCCACCACGAAGGGGGTCATGCGCAGCAGGACCGGTCCCGCGATCACGACCAGCAACTGGACATACGCGGTGAGCGCCAGGGTGTTCATCGCCAGCATCGACCCGCACAGCGCCACCGCCGCGACCAGCAGCACGAGGAGCACGGCTGCATGACCGGACCCCGCCACCCCGCGCACGGCCATGACGACCCCGGCGAGGAGCAGGGCAGCCCCGACCGTCGCGCACACCACCACCCCGACCATGCCCTGTTGGCCGTCGACGGGTCGCAGGCGCAGAACCGTGCTGAGGATGAGCAGGACTCCCACGGCCGCAGCCACCGTGGGAGCCGACGCCGCCGTGAGGCGGTCCCGCCGGGCGTTGAGGTCGGCGAGGTCGATCGTCGGCGGGGCGTGCAACTCCCGCTGCAGGGACGAGACACCGATGAAAGACGTCCGGGTGGAGTGCCGAGCCATCAGAGGGAACCACCGAGGCAATCCCCGGGAGGACACCGGTGGAGCTGAGGGGACTCGAACCCCTGACCCCTTGCATGCCATGCAAGTGCGCTACCAGCTGCGCCACAGCCCCGCTGCTCCGACAAGGATACCCCTCTGGTGAAGCGACTCCGAACCTACACGATAGCGTCCCGAACGGCCCCTCCCGGGTCGTCCGAGGACAGACCTGCGTCCACCACCCCGGTGTTGTACACCTCCAGGCGCCACCGGCCCCCCTCGTCGCGTTCGAGGCATGCCCACCCGCAGTTGCGCATGACGCCGAGCGTGTGCCAGTGCGTCGCCGGCAGTCCGAGCAGGTGACCCACGGCGGCCCGGGCCGCCCCACCATGCGTGACGAACACGGCCACCCCTCCGGCAGGCACGGTGTCGAGGTGGCGTTCCACGGCACCGGCGACACGGGCACCGACCTCGGTACGGGTCTCGCCGTCACCACCCGGTCGCACGTCCACAGCCATGCGCCACCGCTGAAGCAGCACGGGGTCAGCGGCCAGGATCTCCTCGTGGGTCATCCCCTGCCACCGCCCCGCGTGGGCCTCCCGCAGATCGGCGTCCAACGTGACGGCCAGCCCGGCTTGCCGACCGAGTGTGTCGGCGGTGCCGGCCGCCCGCGCGAGGTCGCTGGACACGATCGCCTGCGGCTGCTCGATACGGTGCAGCACCCTGGCCGCCTCGTCGGCCTGGCGCATCCCGATCTCGTCGAGGGGGACATCCAACTGCCCCTGGAACCGCTTCTCGCGGTTCCAGGTCGTCTGCCCGTGGCGCAGGAGGATGGCCCTGCGGAACGTCGTCATCAGGCCGTGGACTCCTCGCCCGGACCCGGCTGATCGAGGGCGAGGTCGACGAGGGGACGGTCGTGCCACAGGCGTTCGAGGTCGTAGACCACGCGCTCGTCCTCCAACTGGACATGGACGACGAGGTCGCCGAAGTCGACCAGGACCCACCGGGACTCCCCCGCACCTTCGATACGCGGGGACTCCCCTCCCGCCTGCTTGACCCGACGCTCGACCTCGTCGACGATCGCGGCCACCTGGCGGGGGTTCGACCCCGAGCAGATCAGGAAGACGTCGGTGATGAACAGGACATCGCTGACGTCGAACGCCACGAGGTCGGTGGCCTTCTTGTCCACCGCCGCCGCGGCCGCGACGCGGGCGAGTTCCACGGCGGTGGGGGTGGCGGTCATGGCTCCAGGGTAGGCGTTGCGTCCGAGGGCGCCCGATATCTGGTGGACAGAGCCACGTCGGCATCCGCCCAGGGCCGACCCCGCACCGGGATCGCGGGCACGACCGTGGTCGTCGCCCGGGGGGTCGCGAGAGCGGTGGTGATCTGCTTCGCCAACGCGGCGTCCCCGCGGGACGTGACACGGGTACGGGCCGCGGGCTCGACGGGGGTCGCCCGACCGTCGACGAACACGAGTCCGGCGTCGGTGATCGCGACCCTGACTCCGGCGAGGGAGTCGGCGGACCCCTCGGGCGCCGAGACGAGCACCCGCGCCGGGCCGTCCACCCCCGCCTGCCACTGCGCATAGGGAAGCAGCGACCGGAGCCTCGGTGTGGCGCCTGCGTAGTCCAACCACGCCGCCGAGGTCCCGCCGAAGGAGATCTGGGCCGCGGGCAGTTCCTCGACGACGGCATCGCCGGCACGGACGACCGTCGACAACTCCAGCAGATAGTCGGCCAGGTCCTGGGTACCGATGGTCGATGGAGCGAGGGCCCCGAGCGCGGTGAGGGACTCGCGGATCGCCACATCGGTGGTGGGAAGTCGACGGAGGGTGGCCAGCATGACGGTCGTGAATCTGTCGGTGACGGTCTGCGTCGTGTCGTCGCGGGCGCTACCGACGGCGAACCAGGACGCATCGGTTCCGGTGAGCCGCGTTCGCCCCGCCTTGAGGCGCAGGACCGTCTCCCCCTCCTCGTCACGCAGGCGCAGGGGTTCGGGCACGGAGACGGGAAGGCCACCGACGGAGTCCACGAGACCCGCGAGTGCCTTACGGTCCATCCGCCACGACGCATCGACGCGGACTCCCAGGGTTGCGGCGACCGTGGACGCCGGCCGGAGTGTGTCGATGGTGGCGACCGTCCGGCTGAGGGGCTGGGGCGCGACCGACGGTGCGGAGACGATGAGGTCCGACGGCAACGGCAGTATCGCGGCCGCTGGAGGTGCGCCCGACGCATCAGCGGGTGCGACCCCCGACAGCAGATTACCCACGGCACCCACAGCGGTTGTGGCCTGCAGCAGCAGGGTCTCCCGTGCGGCCGGCGGTGGTGCGACCGTCTGGGATGGGGAGGGCGAGGGGTCGGGGACGGGTGGCTCATCCCGTCCCGACGTCGAGACGTAGATCCCCACGAAGGCCAGGGCGAACAGGCCCACGGCGGCGACGCTGAGTATCAGATGCAGCGTCGTACGTCGGAGCCGGTGCTGTTCGGCTTCATTCTCGGCATCGGTCACACGTCGTCCCGGTAGAGCCCTGTCTTGGCGATGTAGTGGTCCACGCCGTCCGGCACCAGGTACCGGATGGGCCGGCCATCGGCGACGCGGGCACGGATGTCCGACGACGAGATGGCGAGGGCGGGGATCTCGATCAGACTAACCGACGCCCCGTCGACCGGCGGCGGGGTGAGCCGGTGGCCCGGTCGGCTGACGCCGATGAGTCGCGCCAACCGAAGCACCTCGTCGTGGTCGCGCCAGGTGAGGATCTGGTTGAGGGCGTCGGCGCCCGTGATGAACGCCAGCGGCCGGTCCGGCCCCACGGTCGCGCGCAGATCACGCAGGGTGTCGACGGTGTAGGTCGGACCCGGGCGGTCGATGTCGACGGTGCTGACGGTGAAGCGGGGGTCCGAGGCGGTGGCGATCAGGGTCATCGCGTGGCGGTGCACGGCATCGCTGACCTTGCGGTCGGACTTCTGCCACGGTTGCCCGGTCGGGACGAAACAGACCTCACTCAGCCCGAATCGGTGGGCGACCTCGCTGGCCGCAACGAGGTGTCCGAGGTGGATGGGGTCGAACGTCCCCCCCATGACCCCGACGGCGCCGGTCGCGGCGGGCACAGCGGCGTGACTCAGCGGTCGAGGTCGAGTCTCGTGACCACGAGGAGCAGGAGCAGCAGGATCGCCAGGGCGGTGAGTCCGTAGACCCAGGCGGGCAGGGGGACGACGGTCTCGGACTCCGCGAGGCCGGCCTCGGCCTCGTTGGCGAGCAGTGCCAGCGTTCCCAGGGTCATGGTGTCCTCCGAAGACTCAGTACTCGGTCAGCGTAGCGGACCCGGGTGCCGCACCCCGGTCGGTGTCACGAGCGGATGTGGCCGTCGCCGGTGATGACGAACGTCGTCGTGGTCAGTTCGGGCAGCCCCATGGGCCCGCGGGCGTGCAGTTTCTGCGTCGAGATACCGATCTCGGCCCCGAAGCCCAGTTCGCCCCCATCGGTGAAGCGGGTGCTGGCGTTCACGGCGACGGCGGCGCTGTCGACCCCCGTGAGGAACTCCGCGATGGCGGACGCGGAGTCCGCCACGATCGCCTCGGTGTGCCCGGAGCTCCACCGACGGATGTGCTGCGTCGCATCAGCGAGGTCGGGGACGAGACCCACGGCCATGTCGAGCGAGTAGTACTCCGCAGCCCAGTCCTCGTCGCTCACGGGCACTGTGGGAATACCGGCCGATCCGAGGGCCGTTGCGGCGGCAGCGTCGGCGTGCAGCGTCACGCCGCGTTCCACGAGGGCGGCACCCAGCCGCGGCAGGAGCGTGTCGGCGAGGGCCTGATGGACCAGCAGCGTCTCGGCGGCGTTGCAGACACTGACCCGCTGGGTCTTGGCGTTGACGACGATGTCGACGGCTTTGTCCGCGTCGGCCGACTCGTCGACGTACACGTGACAGTTGCCGATGCCGGTCTCGATCACCGGGACGGTCGCACCCTCGACGACTCGTGAGATCAGGTCCGCACCGCCGCGGGGGATGACGACGTCGACGAGTCCTCGGGCGGTGATGAGATGGTCCACGGTCTCGTGGCCGGCCCCCGGGACGGCCTGGATCGCGTCGGAGGGCAGCGCCGCGTCCGCCAGCGCCTGTCGCATGGTGGTGATGAGGGCCTCATTGGTGCGCGCGGCGCTGGAGGAGCCCCGCAGCAGCACCGCGTTGCCGGACTTGAGGCACAGTGCGGCGGCGTCGACGGTGACGTTGGGGCGGGCCTCGTAGATCATGCCCACGACACCCAAGGGGACCCGGATCTGCCGAACATCGAGTCCGTTCGGGAGTCGGTAGCCGCGAACGACCTGACCCACGGGGTCGGGAAGTTCGATGACGACGTCGATCGCCTCGATGATCGCGGTCAACCGGTCGTGGGTCAGCGTGAGTCGGTCCACGAGTCCCGCGGCGGTCCCCGCGGCGCGGGCGGCGGCCACATCGGCCTCGTTGGCGGCCACGATCGCGCCGCGGTCCTTGTCCAGTCGCTCCGCGATGGCCGACAGGCCCCGGTTCTTGCGGTCCGCCGTCGCGGCACGCAGGGCGACGGCGGCCTCACGCGCCCGCCCGCCCGCGGCACTCAGCTCAGGATTCATGGGTCAAGGGTAGGCGGGCCGTCGGGCATCTCCCGCACGCCGGGCTCCAGCAGCGCGGGATCCCCCGGGGACCAGCGTCGCCGGAACGACGGACGGTCCAGCACCTCGACCCCGACGACGGGCCACGCGGGCAGATCACTGTTCCTGCGGTGTTCGTCCCACAGCGACATGGCGGCGTCGACCACAGCCCGGCAGTCCTGACCCTCGTCCCAGTAGCGCAGTTCGACGGTGTCGCGGTTGAAGCGGGCCGACAGGTCGATGCCGTGGTGGAAGACGAGGGTCTCCAGCCCGGATCTCAGGCGTCCCGCGGGTTGTGGCTGGCCGTGGAAGGTGAGGGTCACGTGCCACATCACGCCGGGAAGCCGCAGCGGGGCGGCACCCTGTGCCATGGCTCCTCCTCCGCAGCGTCAGTCCATCACCACCAGGTCGTCGCGGTGCACGACCTCACGTTCGTAGGCGGATCCCAGTTCGGCCGCCAGTTCGCGGGTCGACCGGCCCAGGAGGCCGGGGAGTTCCGTTGAATCGAAGTTCACCAGTCCGCGCGCGACGACACGCCCGTTTTGATCCAAGAGGTCGACCGGGTCACCTGCGGAGAAATCACCTGAAACCCCACTAATCCCGGCGGGCAGCAGTGACTTGCGCCGGTCCACCACGGCGCTCACGGCACCGGCGTCGAGTTCGAGCGCACCGCTGGGGGCGGCGGAATGGGCCAGCCACAGCAGCCGGGTGGGGACGCGCCGCCCGGTCGCGTGGAACCAGGTGCCCACCGGCTCACCGGTGAGGGCCGACCCGGCATCGGCGGCCCCGGCGAGCAGGACCGGGATGCCCGCTCCGGCAGCCAGTTCCGCGGCGGTGAGTTTGGCCCGCATCCCTCCCGAGCCGACGCCGGACCCGCGACGGCTCACATCGATGCCGGCGAGGACCGCGAGGTCCGGCACCTCTCGGATCAACTGCGAGCCGGGGTCGCCGGGTCGGCTGGTGTAGAGGCCATCGACGTCGCTGAGCAGGATCAGGGCCTCAGCGTGCACCAGGTGCGCCACCAGCGCGGCGAGCCGGTCGTTGTCCCCGAAGGTCAGTTCGTCGGTCGCGACGGTGTCGTTCTCGTTCACGATCGGCACCACCCCGAGTTCCAGCAGCCGGTACAGGGTCCGCTGGGCGTTGCGGTAGTGGGAACGGCGCACCATGTCGTCGGCGGTGAGCAGGACCTGACCGACGACGAGGTCGTGCGCCGCGAAAGCCTCGGCGTAGCGGGCGATGAGCGCCCCCTGGCCCACACTGGCCGCTGCCTGCTGGGTGGCGAGATCACGGGGTCGCACGGTGAGGTGGAGCGGCCCCATCGCCCCCGCGACCGCACCCGACGTCACCAGCACGACCTCGCGACCCCGGTGGGTCGCGGCGGCGATCACATCGGCGATGGCCGCGATCGCGGAATCGTCGATCCCGCCCTCCGGGGAGGCCAGCGACGACGAACCCACCTTGACCACGACGCGGCGGGCGTTCCCGAAGACCCGCATGCTCACAGCCTCTCGTCGGTACCGCGCGGACCGGAGGCTCGATGTTCCCCGGCGTCCACCGTCGGCTCCCAGTCGAAGACGACTCCCGAGTCGGCGGGGCCGATGACGACCGTGCAGCCCGCCTCGGCGCCGAGGTCCGTCAGTTCCTGTTCGACACCCAGCCGCGCGAGCCGGTCGGCCAGGTACCCCACGGCCTCGTCGTTGGAGAAGTCGGTCTGCCGCACCCAGCGCTCCGGCTGAGTGCCGCGCACGACGAACAACTCGCCGACCTTCTCCACGGTGAACCGGCGGTCATCCACCGCAGGAGGACGGATGACGATGACGGGCGCCTCTACCTCCTCGGTGGGTCGCTGGGCCAGGACGTCCTGGACGGCGTATTTCAGGGCGGGCAGCCCCTCGTGGGTGGCAGCACTGACGGGGATGACGGGCCAGCCCAGTTCGAGCAGGTCGGGGGTGACCAGATCGGCCAGTTCGGC
>CAIWTL010000491.1 GCA_903915555.1 uncultured Micrococcales bacterium
GACTCGTACGTCCTGGCGCTACGCGCGCTGGCCACGGGATGACGCCATGATCAACCCCGTGGTGACCCATCCCCACGCGGCCCGCATGGTGCGTCTCCGCGAGGCCATGTCGGACCTGGATCTCCCGGCCATGCTCATCACCGACCTGGTGAACGTGCGCTACCTGTGTGGGTTCACCGGCTCCAACGCCTCGCTGGGCGTCCTCGCGGACGATGTGTTCCTCGTGACCGACGGGCGGTACCTCGACCAGGCCGCAGCTGAATGTCCCGACATGCGCATCGTGCCGGGGAGACAGACGTCGGAGGTGGCGATGCGCGAGATGTCCGCCGACCCGCGCATCGGCGTCGAAGCCAATCACATGACGCTCGCGGGGTACGACCGGCTCACCGCGATCTCGCATCGGGAACTGGTCGCGACCACCGACGTCGTCGAGAGGTTGCGCCGATGCAAGGACCCCGGTGAGGTCCGTCTCATCGCCCGCGCATGCGCGATCATCAGCGAAGTGCTGAGCATCCTGGAGTCCGAGATCGGGCCCGGCATGACCGAGCGAAGCCTCGCGCAGCGCCTCTATTGGCTGGTTCAGGATCTCGGTGGCGACGACATCGCCTTCGACACCATCGTTGCGTCCGGACCGAACTCGGCGATCCCCCATCACTCTCCGACGGATCGCGTCATCGAGCCCGGTGACCTGCTCAAGATCGATGCGGGGGCACTGCTGAACGGCTACCACTCCGACATCACCCGCACCTACGTCGTCGGCGCCGAACCGACACCCAAGCAGCGCACCCTGCACAACGCGGTGAGGACCGCAGCCTTCGCCGCCCGGGAACTGGCCCGACCGGGGGTCGCCGGGCAGGAGGCCGACGCCGCAGCTCGATCGGTACTGGCCGAGTACGGCTTCGACGACAACTTCAGCCACGGCCTCGGACACGGTGTCGGACTGCAGATCCATGAAGCGCCGATGATCGGCCGGGAATCAACCGATACCATGGCCGACGGAGATGTCCTGACGATCGAACCCGGTGCCTATCTTCCGGGATTCGGTGGCGTCAGGGTCGAAGACACTCTCGCGCTCACCGCCGATGGCACGGACTGCCTGACGACGGCTGCGCGGGAACTGATCCGCCTCGGCTGAGGCGAGCGGGAGTAGCAGTGGCAACCAGCAACGACCTGAAGAACGGTCTGGTCCTCAACATCGACGGACAGTTGTGGACCGTCGTGGAGTTCCAGCACGTCAAGCCCGGCAAGGGCGGCGCGTTCGTGCGGACGAAGCTGAAGAACGTCCTGTCGGGGAAGGTCGTCGACAAGACCTTCAACGCGGGCGTCAAGGTCGAGACCGCCAACGTGGACAAGCGCACGATGCAGTACCTCTACCACGATGGAGAGGCATTCGTGTTCATGGACACCACGTCCTACGATCAGATCCCGGTCAACGATGCGACGGTC
This sequence comes from uncultured Micrococcales bacterium, assembly GCA_903915555.1. Classification (GTDB taxonomy): domain Bacteria; phylum Actinomycetota; class Actinomycetes; order S36-B12; genus CAIWTL01. The sequence goes on from CAIWTL010000491.1 coordinate 1,447, forward strand.
GGGGATGCGAAGAACTACCTGCTGGAGAACCAGGAGGCTGTGGTGGCGCTGCACGAGGGCAATCCGCTGTATGTCGAGCTCCCGGCCTCCGTCGAACTCACTATCACGTTCACCGAACCCGGCCTGCAGGGTGACCGCTCCACCGGTGGCACCAAGCCCGCGACCCTGGAGACCGGCGCCGAGATCCAGGTGCCGCTGTTCGTCGACGAAGGCACGAAGGTCAAGGTCGACACCCGCGACGGGTCCTACCTGGGGCGCGTCAACTAGGTGGGCGCCCGAACACGCGCGCGTCGTCACGCGCTCGACATCCTCTTCCAGGCCGAGTTGCGGGAGGTCGACGCCCCCACAGTGTTGGCCGAATACCGCGGCCGTCGCGAGGACGCCGACCAACAGGACTACAACCCCTACGTCGTGGACATCGTCACGGGCACCACGCAGAACCGGGCGAGGATCGACGAGATCATCAGCATGTCGTCGATCGGGTGGGACCTCGACCGCATGCCCGGAGTTGACCGCAATGCACTGCGCATCGGCGTCTGGGAGATCATGTGGCGCTCCGACGTCCCCGACCAGGTGGCCATCTCCGAGGCTGTCGAAGCCGTGAAGGAACTGTCGACGGATGATTCCCCGGCGTTCGTGAACGGCGTGCTCGCCGCAGTCGCATCACGCGAGCACGGCAGCGATGGGGAGTCGACGGACGACGAGTCCGTGGAGGGGTGAGCGTGGGTGCCCCGGGTGGGATTCGAACCCACACTGGACGGTGTTTGAGACCGCTTCCTCTACCGGTTGGGATACCGGGGCGCGGCTCGAATCCTACCGCCCCGCGCCGCGCCCGCGGTGAGGAGTCCGGTGGCTGAGGACACTGTGCGCGACCCCGTCCGCATCGTGGTCGCCGAGGATGAGGCCGTCATCAGGCTCGACCTCGTGGAACAACTGGGGGAACTGGGCTACGACGTCGTGGGGGAGTGCGGCGACGGTGCGACCGCTGTCGAACTGTGCCGAACGCTCGCCCCGGACGTGGCGCTCCTGGACGTCAACATGCCCATCCTGGACGGCCTCGCCGCCGCGTCGGCGATCACCCCCGGTGGCGCCACGGCAGTCATCATGCTCACGGCCTACGGCCAACGAGACCTCGTCGACCGGGCAGTGGCCGCCGGCGCCATGGCCTACCTCACCAAGCCGTGGTCGGAACAGGACCTCGTCCCTGCCATCGAGACCGCGCGTGCTCGGTTCGCGGAGATGCGCGCCCTCTCGTCCCAGGTGGACGAACTCTCCGACACCATCCGCAAGCGCAAGTTGATAGACCGGGCCAAGGCGCAACTGATCCAGGCTTACGGCATCAGTGAACCGGAGGCCTTCCGCCTGCTGCAGAAGAAGGCCATGGACGGCAGGACCTCTATGGCCGCCGTCGCAGCGGAACTGCTCGGCGACTGACGACAGGGGCCGGCGACAGTCGACGTCCCCGGGGCCCGGCCGACTCAGGCGAGAGCGCGCAGCTTCAGCAGGTCGCGCAGCGGGGCATCGAGGCGGACCCGTCCGGTGGCCCAGGCATGGGCGAACTTGAGGCGCCCCTCGGTCATGTCGATGAGATCGTCGCTGGAGCACACGACGCGGAGTTGGGGCTTGAAGTCCCCGGGTTCCTTGCGGACGTTGATCAACTCGCCGCTCTTGAGATCACCGGCGTAGGTGACGTCGTGATCGAGGAGGGTGACGCCGACGGATCGGTCGGGCACGTGCTTGCGCCGCGCCTCGGCATCGACCTCACCCAACCGTTCGATCAGGGTGTCGATGGCGGCCTCAACCTCCGCCTCGGACGCCATGTGTCTCCCTCGCCGGATCGATCTACCCGGACACGATACTGCGGCGGGTTTCCCCCGAGGCCCCGGGGAGTGGAAGAATCACACGGAGACAGCAACCCGGGTCGGTCCGGGCGAGAGGAGTCGTCATGGTTCTGGACGTCATGAAGGGCTACTGGCAGGTTGCCAACGGGCTCGGCGACGTCGCGGTGCAGCGTGCCCGGGAACTCGCCGAGGCACTCACGTCGCAGGGCGTCGAGGTGACCAGCCAGACGCAGGAGCAGGTGCAGGTCCTCACGGACGAGATCCTCGAGGCGTCCCGCACCAATCGTGACCTCTTGACCGGTCTGATCCGCACGGAGGTCGACCGCGCCGTGGGCCGGATGGGCTTCGTGCGCGAGGAGGAACTGGCTGCGGTTCGTCATCACGTGCAGCGACTCGAGGACCAGCTGCGCAAGGAACAGCACCGGGCCACCGACCGCGCGACCGGTGCCGTGATGACTGCCGCCGACGTGTCACGCAGTGCCGCTGCCGTCGCCGGATCCACTGTGACGGGTGCGGCGAGCAAGGTGCGCGGTCTCGCCGGCGCGGTCGACGACACGCCGTCGTCGAGTGCCTCGACACAACCCGCGGCCACTCCGACCCGGACGAGAGCCAAGGCGCCGACGACGAGCAAGAAGACCGCCTCGGCGCGGAAGACGACCGCGAAGAAGACCACCGCCAAGAAGACGCCTGCCGCGAAGACCACGGCCAGCACCAAGAAGACAACCGCCACGAAGGCCCCGGCCACCGCCAAACGGACCACCGCCAAGAAGACGGCCGCCAAGAAGGCTCCCGCCAAGAAGAGCACGGCGGCCCGCACATCGACGAAGTCCCGGTCGTGAACGAAGACGACATGACGACCGCTGGTGACGCGGTCGACCCCACGCCAACCGGCGACCCTGCAGAACAGATCGTCGTCGTCGCAGTCGAGGGCGACGCCGAGTCGGACATCACCTCGCTGGACGAGCAAGCCCTGCAGGCGCTGTCCGCGGAGAATCGACAGGAGTTGGATCAGACGCTCGCCGCCGTGCAGCAGGAACTGGCGGGTATGGCCAAGACGGGTATTCCCGAGGTGGATGCCGCGCTCGACCGGCTCGGCTCCCTGGACCCGGCGGACCTGGCGGGCTCGAGCGAGGTCCTCGCCCAGGTCCTGGCCACCCTCGAGTCCGTGATGAGCCAGACGCCGCAGGAGTGAGCGTCCGCCGTCGGCTGGATGTCGAACTCACCCGACGCCGCCTCGCCGACTCCCGCGAGGCCGCCCAGCGACTCATCGAGGCGGGCCGCGTGACCGTCGACGGCCAGCGCGCGGACAAGCCGGCACGGATGGTTCTGGACAGTCAGGCGGTCGTCGTGGCCGACGACGTGGGGGACGACTACGCCAGTCGGGGGGCGCACAAACTCGTGGGTGCTCTCGAGGCTTTCGTCCCCCTCGGTCTGCAGCCGCCCAACGGCAGGCTGTGCCTGGATGCGGGCGCGTCGACCGGCGGCTTCACCGATGTTCTCCTCAGGCAAGGAGCAGCTCGTGTCACCTGCGTCGATGTGGGGTACGGGCAACTCGTGTGGCGGCTGCAGCAGGATCCGCGAGTCACGGTCATCGACCGCTGCAACGTCCGGAACCTGACCCCCGATGACCTTCCGTTTTCACCGGACCTCGTGGTGGCGGACCTGTCCTTCATCTCACTGCGACTCGTCATTCCTGCGCTCGTCGCCGTGGCTCGGCCGGATGCCGATCTGGTGCTCATGGTGAAGCCGCAGTTCGAGGTGGGCAGGGAGAATCTGGGTCGAGGCGGGGTCGTGCGCGATCCTGCCCTGTGGGACGTGGCCGTGGCCGGTGTCGTGGCCGCGGCTGCCGAACTGGGGTGGTCGGAACAGGGTCGAGCCCGCAGCCCCTTGCCGGGCCCCGCCGGCAACGTCGAGTTCTTCGTGTGGCTGAAGGCCACGGATCGATAACGACGCACGACCGGCGATCGCTCTGCACGTGCATAAGTTCACTGCTTGTATAGGTTGACGTCATCCTGCGGGAGGCCGCGGGACCAACGAAGGGGTTGTCTCAATGGCACGACGCAGTTCGATGCTGCAGTTCGCTGCTGTGGCTGGCGCCGCCGCTCTGGCGCTGTCGGCTTGCAGTAGTAGCAGTAGCAGTAGTTCATCCGAGTCCTCGAGCGCGCCCTCGGCCTCCGCCGACGGTGTTCTGAAGATCGGTACGGTACTCCCGCAGACGGGTTCGCTGGCATTCCTCGGGCCGCCCGAGTTCGCCGGTGTCAATCTCGCTGTGGAGCAGATCAACAAGGCTGGGGGCGTCAACGGCAAGGACGTCGAGGTCTTCGAAGGTGACTCCGGTGACACGGCCACCAACATCGCCTCGACCACGGCTGATCAGATGATCGCTCGTGGCTCGGACGTGATTGTCGGTGCCGCATCGTCGTCGGTGTCGCTGACCATCATCGACAAGATCACCTCGGCCGGCGTTCTGCAGATCTCGCCTGCGAACACGTCGCCCGAGCTCAGCACCTACAACGACAATGGCCTGTACTGGCGTACTGCTCCCCCGGACACCTTCCAGGGTCAGGTCCTCGCGGAGGTCGTCACCTCGGAGAACGTCACCAAGCCCGCGGTCCTCGTGCTGCAGGACTCCTACGGTGAAGGCCTGGCGCAGAACTTCCAGGAGAACTTCACCGCTGCGGGCGGCACGATGGCCGGCGACCCGATCTTCTACGACCCGAAGGCGCAGACCTTCGACGCAGAGGTCGGGCAGGCCAAGGCGCTCAACCCGAACGGCATCGTGCTGATCGGATTCGAGGAGTCGAAGAAGGTCATCCAGGAGCTCATCAAGCAGGGCATCGGTCCCAAGAACACGCCGCTGTTCCTGGTGGACGGCAACCTGTCCAACACTCTCGGAAAGGGCCTGCCGCAGGGTGAGCTCGAGGGAACCCTGGGTACGCTGCCGGGCGCGGAGGCTCCTGAAGCCTTCAAGCAGCAGCTGCTGAAGGTGGACCCGAAGCTCGAGGACTTCGCCTACGCGCCGGAGTCCTACGACGCCGTGGTCGTGTCGGCACTGGGTGCCATCGCCGCCAAGGACGACAGCGGCCCGGCGATCGCCAGCCAGTTGGTGGACGTCACCACCGGTGGCGAGCCGTGTATCACCTTCGAGGAGTGCAAGAAGTACCTGGAAGAGGGCAAGGACATCGACTACAACGGTCAGTCCGGGCCCATCGACTTCCAGGACAACGGAGACCCCGGCATGGCTGTCATGGGTGTCTACAAGTTCAAGTCCGACAACACCTACGAGTCGGACCGCTTCATCGAGGGCACCGTTCCCGCTGCGTCGGGCGCTTCGCCCGCCAGCAGCTGACGGGAGTCACTCACCGCGAGGGGTGGGAAGCCACTGGGCTTCCCACCCCTCGTCGCTTTCTGATGACCACTCGCTTACGCTGAGTCAATGTCTGTCGCAGCACGCTTCCTTCTCGCGCCCCTTGTGGCGATCATTCCCACCGTTCCCGCCCTGGTTGGCCCTGCAGGAGCCGCGGAACCGGTCGTCGTGGCGGCTGCGGGAAAGCACTGCGAGCCACGCAAGAGCGCCAACTGCGCCGGCGCGGACCTGCGTGGCGCTGACCTCCGGAACAGGAATCTCACCGGCATCAATCTGAAGGGTGCCAGCCTGAAGGGTGCCGACCTGCGGGGAGCCACCCTGAACAAGGCCAAGTTGCATCGCGCCGACCTGCGCCAAGCCCGGTTGACGAAGGCAAGCCTCAAGCGTGCGCAACTGCCCAAGGCGAAACTCAACAGCGCGAACCTCACGAAGGCTCATCTGGGCAACGCGAATCTGGTCGGTGCCAATCTCTTCCACATCAACCTGCTCCACGCGAACCTCCAAGGCGCCAAGTTGGGCGACGATCAGGCCACCACCTACGCCCTGCCGGACGACGGCCAGGAGATCGTGCAGTTGATCGACTCCGCTCAGAAGACCGTGGACGTCACCATCTACGAGATCGGTGGTCCCAACATCGTGGGACAGCCCGGGTCCGAGGGGGCCCTCATGCGCGCGGAGGCGCGCGGCGTGGACGTCCGCATCATCCTGAACCCCCAGTGGTACCTGACCGACTGTGGCTCGACGCAGGCCACGCAGAGCGCATGTGCGGCCGACACCAAGGTCGATTGGGCCTACGCCACCCAGGCCTCTCTCCAGGCAGCGGCGCAAGGGGTGTCCGGTGCCGGCAGCGTGTACGTGGGCGCCGGCAGCAACAACTTCAACATCATCCACGAGAAGGCGATCGTGGTCGACGCGGCCGATCCCACCACCGGGACGCCGCTGTCCGCCGCGGCTCTGCCGCCGACCGCCAAGGCCCTCGTCTCGACCGGGAACCTCCAGAGTTACGGATGGGGCTACAAGTCGGTCACCAATCCTGTGACCGGCTGCTACAAGAGCACGTGTGCGCCCGAGTGGGGTGCCCGGGATTTCTTCACGATTCTCGCCGAGCCGGATCTGGTCAGTGAGATCGAGAGCGTGTTCTTCTCCGACCGCTACTGCGGGGCCGTGCCGCCGGGCACCACCCCCTCCACGAGCAACACCAACGGACTGATGCAGTCCAGCAATCCTCTTACGTGGTCGAACGGAAGCACCAATGGCACCGCCTACCCGCCGGCTGCCAGCGGGTATACGTACTCGTACTCGAACCTCCAGGGCAACGCGCGGGGGCGGATCGAGGCGCTGATCAAGTCCGCCGACAAGTCCCTACTGGTCTACAACGAGGAGATGGGTGACTCGGAGATCGTCGATCTCCTCGCCGCGAAGGCTAAACAGCTCGGTCCGGGCAAGGTCCAGGTGATCATGACGCTGTCGACGGACTGGCTCTCGGAGTGGTACGAGCTGGCACGGGCGGGCGTCACGATCCGACTGTTCCAGGTCGACGACGACCCCAATGACACCAAGCAGTTGTACATCCATGGCAAGGCTGTCATCGCCGACGGCACGGATGCCTTTCTCGGGTCGGAGAACATCGGGTTCGGGTCCCTCAACTGGAACCGCGAGCTCGGCCTGATGTTGACGGTTCGCAACAACGCCGGGTCCCAGTGGCTCAACAGCGTCCAGGGGGTGACGACCCTGGTGAACACGTTCGACGACGATTGGAACACCCCGGGGATCCTGCAGTGGGACATCACAACCGCCCCCTCCACGATGAAGGCCCAGGCGCAGCGGCTGCGAGCAGCAGCCACCGGCCCGATCATCCCAGGGCTGGGTGAGCCGTACGCCGGACTGGGTGCGGATGATCCGACGGCCACCGTCGGTTCCTCCTACGCCTACTCGGCGCCGATCCTGTGTGGGGAGTTGCCCGCCCGGTCCTGAGCCAGCCACGGCGCGGCGCCCCCGGAGACCTGTCGCGCGGGCGGTACTGTGCTGGCGTGGCAGACTACGGCGGCGACCAGCACATCAACGTCCACGTTCCCGGGGATTCCCGCGGTGGCGTGTGGGCCAACTTCGCGGCTGTCGCACACAGCCCCTACGAGTTCACCCTGGACTTCATCCGCATGGAATACGCCAGCGAGACGGCCGAGGAACTGCCTGGAGTGCTGGTGGCTCGGGTGAATCTCTCGCCGCTGCTCGTCACGCAGTTGATCGACGCGCTCCAGGAGAACTGGGAGCGCTACGCCAGTAAGGCACTCCCACGTGATCTCAAGGGCGACGGCGAGGCCGACGAGACGTGGTGAGGGTCAGTCACCCGCGCTTCGTTTGGTCCCCTCGTCGCGTCCCGCACCGAGGGTGCCGAGATACAGAGCGATGACCTTCGGGTCGTGCGCCAGGTCGCGGCCGGAGCCGGTGTAGGCGTTGCGTCCGTGATCCAGGACGTATCCCCGGTCGACGATCTGCAGGCAGCGACGCGCGTTCTGCTCGACCATGATGATCGTCACGCCCGCCTCGTTGATGTCGCGCACGCGCACGAAAACCTCGTCCTGCAGGGCGGGGGACAGCCCGGCGCTGGGTTCGTCCAGCAGCAGCACCGAGGGATCCATCATCAGGGCCCGCCCCATGGCGAGCATCTGACGCTCCCCACCCGACAGGGCAGAGGCGCGTTGTTTCCGCCGTTCGGCGAGTCGCGGGAAGATCCCGGTCACGTAGTCGAACCGGTCCTTGAAGAGCTTGGGGGCCAGGTAGGCGCCCATCTGCAGGTTCTCCTCGATGGTCAGCGAGGGGAACACGTTGTTGGTCTGTGGGACGAATCCCACTCCCTGTCGCACCAGGCGGTCGGCCCGCAGGTTGGTGATGTCCTCGGACTTGAGAGTCACGAGGCCCGATCGGATCCGGACAAGCCCGAACAGGGCCTTGAGCAGAGTGGACTTCCCCGCGCCGTTGGGGCCGATGATCCCCACCATCTCGCCCTCGTCCACGTAGAAGTCGCACCCGTTGAGGATGTTCACTCCGGGGAGGTAGCCGGCCACCAGTTCGTCGGCACGCAAGAGGGCGTTGCCCGAGGTGGCCAGATGGTGATCGCGTGTCGTGAGCTCCTTGGGCGAGGTCAGCTGCTCGGCGTCGACGTGGAGCTCCTCCATGAACTCCTCCGAGCCCGGTTCGAGCGGGTTGAGGGGGTCGACGGGCTCGTACGGGTCATAGGTGTTCATGCCGGGCTCCCGGAGTCGAGGGAGACGTCGTGATGCTCACCCAGGTAGGCGTCGATCACCGCTTGCTGCTGCATGACCTCCAGAGGGGGTCCCTCGGCGACGATCTGTCCCTGCGCCATGACCACCACCCAGTCGGAGACGTCGCGCACCATGTCCATGTCGTGCTCGACGAACAGCACCGTCATGCCCGACTCCCGCAACTCCCGGATGTGATCCAGCAGTGACTGCTTGAGCGCCGGGTTCACCCCGGCCATCGGCTCGTCGAGCATGACGAGATCCGGTTCGACCATCAACGCCCGGGCCATCTCGAGCAACTTCCGCTGCCCGCCGGACAGGCTGCCGGCGAAGTCGTCACTCTTCGCATCGAGTTTGAAATGGGCGAGCAGTTCCTCCGCCCGTGCCGTGTTCGCCTTCTCCTGGGAGCGCCACGTACCGGCGATCAGGCCGGCGAAGAAGTTCTCGCCCTTCTGCTGGGGCGCTCCGAGCAGCATGTTCTGCAGCACCGTCATCTTGGAGAGCGCCTTGGTGAGCTGGAAGGTCCGGACCATTCCGGTTCGCGCCACCTTGTACGCGGGCATTCCTGCCAGGGATCTGCCGTTGAACGTCCACTCGCCGTTGTCGGGGGAGTCGAATCCGGTGAGCAGGTTGAAGAAGGTGGTCTTGCCCGCGCCGTTGGGACCGATCAGCGCGGTGATACTTCCGCGCTGCAACTCGAAGTGATCGACATCGACCGCCTTGAGCCCACCGAACTGCCGCTCGACGCCGTCGGCCACCAGGATCGGGTCGGGCTTCGCCACACCTGGCTCCTGGGCCACGCCCACGAGTGCTTCGCGGGCCGCCAACTGCCTGTCGTCACTTGACATCGAACGCCAACTCTCGCTTGTCGCCAAGGATCCCCTGCGGACGGTAGATCATCAACAGCATGAGGGACAGGCCCAGGATCCAGAACTGGATCTGACCGACCTGCGTCCCGTCGATGAAGGTGATGTAGCCGACGCGAACCGCCTCGGTGAGCGCCACGTTGATGAAGACCAGGAGGAACCAGAACAGGATCGAGCCCAGGACCGGCCCGAACACCCGTGCCGCCCCACCCAGGATCAGCGCGGCCCACGCGAAGAAGGTGAGGTCCGTGCCGTAGTTGTCGGGCTGTACGGACTGCGACGAGATCGCGAAGACGAAGCCGCCGAGACAGCCGAGCACACCGCCCAACACGAGCGATTGCAGCTTGTACGAGTACACGTTCTTGCCCAGTGACCGGACGGCATCCTCGTCCTCACGAATGCCTTTCAGCACACGCCCCCACGGCGATCGCATCGCCAGGAACACGATGAGACAGGACACGAGCACCAGGACCCACCCGACGACGACAACGAAGAGGTCGTTGCGGCTGAAGTTCAGTGGCCCGAGGGTCAACCCGGCGGCGAAGGGATTGAGGGCATAGAACTCATCGGCGAATCGGTTGATACCGTCCGACCCGCCGAAGACATCCCGCAAGGTCACCGATCGCACGATGAGACGCACGATCTCCGCGGTCGCGATGGTCACGATGGCCAGGTAGTCGGCGCGCAGTCGCAAGGTGGGGATACCGAGCAGCAGCGCGAGGAGGACCGCAGCAGCGATTCCGACGAAGACACCGACCCACAGAGAGAGGCCCAGCGTCGCCACAGTGACACCGAGTCCGTAGGCGGCGACAGCAAGGAATGCGGCCTGGCCGAAGTTGAGCAGACCGGTGTAGCCGAAATGGACGTTCAGACCGATCGCGGCGAGCGCGAAGATCACCGCCTGGACGCCGAGACCCTGCGTGATGGCCTGGCTGAAGATGAGATTGAAGTCCATGGTGTCACCCCACCCGCTCTCGTCGCCCGAGCAGACCCTGGGGTCTGATCAACAGGATGATGATCATGATCAGCAGTGCACCGACGTTCTTCATCTCCGTCGGGATGACCAGCGTCGACACCTGGATGAGGACACCGACGACCAGGGACCCGACGATGGCACCCAGCGCCGTTCCGAGCCCGCCGAGCACGACGCCGGCGAACACCAGGAGCAGGAGTTGGAACCCCTCCAGCCAGTTGACTCCCACGGACATCGAGTACAGGGCTCCCGACAGCCCGGCGAGGCCGGCGCCGATGATCCAGACCTGATTGATGACGCGTTCGACGTTGATGCCGGAGGCGGAGGCCAGGGCCGGATTGTCCGAGACCGCGCGGCTCGCCTTGCCGGTCTTGGTGTAGCCGAGCCACAGCATCGTGAGCACCAGGACGATCACCGCCACGATGCTGCCGACGATCACCTTGGGCGTGATGTCGACCGGGCCGATCGCGATGCCCGCCTGGCCGCTGTACGACGCGTACTGCTCGGTGTCCCCCCCGAAGAAGAACAGATAGATGTAACGCAGCAGGATGCCGAATCCGATGGACACCACCAGCATGGCGACGAGGCTGACCCCCCTGCGGCGCAGCGGCTTCCAGAGGCCCCAGTCGTTGAGCGCCCCGAAGGCGCCGCAGACGAGGACCCCGAGCGCAACCGCCAGGACGAACGGCAGGCCGAGCATGTTGTTGAAGACGAATGTCGAGATCGCCCCGAGCGTCACGATCTCGCCGTGGGCGAAGTTGGTGAGGCCCGTCGTCCCGAAGATCATCGACAGGCCCACGCCCGCCAGCGCGATGATGAGGCCGAACACGAGACCGTCCGTCGCCAGTTGCAGGAATCGGTCCATGGTGGACTCGGTCGTCGTGTCCGCCTCACCCGTCGGGAACGCGACGGTCTTGCTGGCGGACAACAGGTTGACGGTCAGCGACGTGCGTTGCGGATCGGTGAGCGTCACACCTTCCGGCAGGGTGAGCGTGTCGATGGTCACGACGTACTGGCCCGGACCCGGGATGGGGATCTCCCACTGGCCCTGCTTGTTCGTGGTGTCGAACCCTTCGAACCCCGCCGCGTTGGACACGGTGAAGGTCACACCGGCGATCGGTTGGCCTTCGGGGTCGAGCATGGTGCCCTCGATCACCCCGTCGGTGTCTTTGGCGGCCAGGGCGGGTGCAGCCGAGACCACGGCCGCCCCGATGAGAAGAGCGACGAGCGAGAGCGCCACACCGAGCAGGCCCCACGCGCGCGGACGGAAGCGCCCGTGGCTAGCCCGGATCCTCGGACCCGGCCGGAGAGTCGTGTCCACCGGCGTTTCCCTTCGTCGGGCAGTGATCTGTGAAGGATAGGGAAGCCCCGACGCATGTTCACGCCGACGCGCGGGTGCTTCGCCAGTATTCCCCGGGGAGGCATTAGCGTGGGCGGATGGACCAGGACAGCGCTGCCTCCGCGGGTTCCCCCCCACCACTCGAGGCCGCCGACGAGCGTGCCGTCCTGCTGGTCACCCACTCCGGGAGGGAGAGTGCAGTCGCGATCTCCCGAGCCGTCGCCCGCGGTCTGGCGTCACGAGGCGTGGCGGTGCGCGTGCCCGCCGACGAGGTCGCCGACCTGACCCTGGACGCCACGGACCTGCCGGTGCAGGTATGGCGACCGGAGTCCGGTGGCTGCGAGATCGTCGTCGTTGTCGGTGGGGACGGAACCATCCTGCGCGCCGCCGAGTTCGCCGTGGCCGTCGACGTCCCCCTCCTGGGCGTCAATCTGGGACACGTCGGATTCCTCGCCGAGGTCGAGTCCGACGCGGCTGCGGATGTGGTGGCGGCGGTGGTGGACCGCGACTACCGCGTGGAGGAACGCCTCGCCGTGGATGTCAGGGTGCTGCACGGTGGGAAGCAGCAGTGGCGCAGTTTCGCGCTCAACGAGGCGAGCCTCGAGAAGACGACCCGCCGTCAGATGATCGAGGTCCTGCTCGAGATCAACGGACACCCGTTGTCCCGGTGGGGCTGCGACGGGGTCGTCGTGGCGACCCCGACCGGGTCCACCGCCTACGCCTGGAGCGTGGGCGGCCCGGTCGTATGGCCCGGTGTCTCGGCCATGCTCGTGGCACCCATCAGCGCACATGCCCTGTTCGCGCGGCCGCTCGTCGTCGACCCGGCCACAACGGTGGCGCTGGAGGTCGCCGTGGACAGCCAGGAGGCGGTGCTGACGTGTGACGGGCGGCGGGAGACCCCCGTGGCGCCCGGTTCCCGGGTGGAGGTCACCGCCCTGGCCCGACCAGTCCGGTTGGCCCGGTTGCACACGGCCGACTTCACGGACCGTTTGGTGGCCAAGTTCCATCTGCCGGTGGACGGATGGCGGGGGGGTGGTCCGCGGTGATCTCACATCTGGGCATCGAGGGGCTGGGGGTCATCCGCGCCGCCGATATCGATCTCGCCCCAGGGCTGGTCGTGTTCACGGGCGAGACAGGTGCGGGCAAGACCATGCTGGTGTCCGCCCTGGGGCTTGTCCTGGGGGACAGGTTCGACAGCACCCTGCTGGGGGAGGACGGGACCCGGGTACACGCCACGGTGGATGTTCCCCACGACAGCCCCGCGTTGGAGCGGGTTCGGGACGCCGGTGGTGACGTCAGTGCCGGGACCGGGGCTGCGGGTGCTGCCGATACGAGCGATCTCATCATCGGGCGCCTCATCCCCCGCAGTGGGAGGGGTCGGGCCGTCGCGGGCGGCACGACAGTGCCACTCAGCGTGCTGGCCGAGGTGGGGGAGACCGTGGCCC
>CAIWTL010000492.1 GCA_903915555.1 uncultured Micrococcales bacterium
CTGATTCGCAGGGGCGGTCTTCTTGGCGGGGGACCGCTCTTTCGGCGTCTTCTTCGCGGTGGCCTTGCGGGTCCTGCGGCCCGAAGAGCCGGTGTCACCTCGGGCGGGGAGGCTGAGCCTCCCACTGCCCACCTTGGCGACGGACTTCAATGTCTCGCCGTAGACGTCGTCGGCGTCGAGCCAGCGCAGTTCCTCGGCGAGCAGGTCACCCGTGGTGCGGCGCGGCAGTGCGATCGTGGCGGTCGGCAGCCCGGTGCGGTGGAGTTTCGCCACAGCGCCGTCCGGCCTCGTGATGCTGATCTCGCCCGTGGTGGTGAGGAGGCGGACGGCGGTGATGCCCGGCCCGCGGGTGGCGATGACGTTCGACGGGACCTTCAGTCGGCTGTGCAGCCATGCGGCGAGGAGATAGTCGGCCGCGTGCGAACGCTGCCCACTGACCTCCGCGCCGAGGATCCGCCCGTGGGGCTGGTCGAGGGCCGTCGCGAGCAGCGTCCGCCACCCCGTGATCGAGGTCCACGAGAGGTCGGTGTCGCCGGGGTGATAGTGCTCGACACGCTCCTGCAGGGCCACCAGCTGCCGCGACGACGCCATCGCACTGGTGATGCGCCGCTGGGAGTGGGACCCGATCGTGGTGTCGTCCGGTGAGGGGGGAGCGTCGTGCGGCCACCATGCCACCACGGGCGTGTCGGTCAGCAGCAGCGGGATCACCACCGATCCGGGGTGCTGCGACAGTTCGCCGCGCATGCGCAGCAGGGCGACCTCGCCGGGACCGTCGTCGCCACCGACGGAGATCTCCGCATCCAACCGGGGGGCGCCGCGACCCTTCCGGGGTATGACGACCAGGATCCGCATGGGGTGCTCCTGGGCCGCGAACGACGCGGACTGGGTGGCGTCGGCCTGGTTGGCCTCGTCGGTCAGGACGATGAGGGTCATGACCATGCCCGTTGCCATCGCCCCCATCCGGTGGCGCTCGGCGTTGATGGCGCGGCTGATCTCGGTGCCGGTCGTGTCCTCGAGGCGGATCATGGCCGCCTCCACGTCCGGCCGTCGGCCTCCATCATCTGGTAGGCGGACCTGGGGCCCCAGCCACCGGACGTGTACTGATCGGGTTTCCCGTGCTTCGCCCAGAAGTCCAGGATCGGGTCGAGGATCCGCCAGGACGTCTCGACCTCCTCGATGCGGGGGAACAGTGGGGGGTCGCCGAGCAGAACATCGAGGATGAGGCGTTCGTAGGCCTCCGGTGAGGACTGGGTGAAGGAGTCGCCGTACTGGAAGTCCATGTTCACGTCGCGGATCTCCATACCTGTGCCGGGCACCTTCGACCCGAACCTGACGGTCATACCCTCGTCGGGCTGGACCCGGAACACGATGGCGTTGTGGCTCAATTCCTCGACCGAGGACTTCGAGAACGGCAGGTGCGGCGCCCGCTTGAAGATCACCGCGATCTCGGTGACGCGCCGTCCCAGGCGCTTCCCCGTGCGCAGGTAGAAGGGGACCCCGGCCCAGCGGCGGTTGTCCACATCCACGCGGATGGCCGCGAAGGTCTCCGTGGTCGACGTGGGGGGGATGCCCTCCTCCTGCAGGTAGCCGATCACGGGGACACCGCCCTGCCATCCCGGTGCGTACTGGCCCCGGGCCGTGTGTTTGGCGAGATCCTTGGGAAGCGTCACCGCATGCAGGACCTTCTCCTTCTCCTGCCGCACATAGTCGGCCTCGAAGGACAGCGGCTCCTCCATGGCGGTCAGGGCCAGGAGTTGCAGGAGGTGGTTCTGGATGACGTCACGGGCCGCGCCGATGCCGTCGTAGTAGCCCGCGCGGCTGCCGATGCCGATGTCCTCGGCCATCGTGATCTGCACGCTGTCGACGAAGTTGTTGTTCCAGATGGGCTCGAACAGGTTGTTGGCGAAACGGATGGCCAGCAGGTTCTGGACGGTTTCCTTGCCGAGATAGTGGTCGATGCGGAACACCGACTCGGGAGCGAA
>CAIWTL010000493.1 GCA_903915555.1 uncultured Micrococcales bacterium
CTGAGGCCAGTGAGCACACCCCACCTTCCCCCCCTGATGGCGGGAGGCCTGCCCGGCCAGTACGTCGACACCGACCCGGAGGAGACCCAGGAGTGGCTGGAGTCCCTGGACGGTCTCGTAGACCAAATCGGACCGACGCGCGCCCGCTTCCTGATGCTGTCCCTCATGCGGCGTGCCGCCGAACGCAACATCGGGATACCGATCCTGCGCAGCACCGATTACATCAACAGCATCCACCCTGATCGTGAGCCCGCGTTCCCCGGCGACGAGGACATCGAGCGGAGAATCCGCGCCTACATCCGGTGGAACGCCGCGATCATGGTGCACCGCGCGCAGCGGCCCGGTATCGGCGTCGGCGGCCACATCTCCACATACGCCTCCTCCGCCGCTCTCTACGAAGTGGGGTTCAACCACTTCTTCCGCGGGCCAGACGCCCCGGGCGGTGGTGATCAGGTCTTCTTCCAGGGACACGCCGCACCGGGCATCTACGCGCGGGCCTACCTGGAGGGCCGTCTGACGGCGCACCAGCTTGACGGATTCCGGCAAGAGCTCTCCCATCCCGGAGGAGGGTTGCCGTCGTACCCCCATCCCCGACTCATGCCGGACTTCTGGCAGTTCCCCACCGTCTCCATGGGCCTGGGACCTCTGGACGCCATCTATCAGGCACGCTTCAACCGCTATCTGCAGCACCGCGGGATCAAGGACACGTCGGGTCAGCGCGTATGGGCGTTCCTCGGGGACGGCGAGACCGACGAACCGGAGACGCTGGGCGCCATCAACCTCGCGGCCCGCGAGAATCTCGACAACCTGACCTTCGTGGTCAACTGCAATCTCCAACGGCTGGATGGGCCGGTGCGGGGCAACGGCAAGATCATCCAGGAGCTGGAGTCGATCTTCCGTGGCGCCGGGTGGAACGTCATCAAAGTCATCTGGGGACGCAAGTGGGACGACCTGCTCGCGCGTGACGACGAGGGCGCCCTCGTCAACCTCATGAACGTCACCCCCGACGGCGACTTCCAGACCTACAAGGCAGAGGACGGCCGATTCATCCGCGAGAACTTCTTCGGACGCGACCCGCGGACGGCGGCGCTCGTCTCGGACTGGACGGACGAGGACATCTGGAGCCTGCAGCGCGGCGGGCACGACTACCGGAAGTTGTATGCCGCATACGCCGCCGCCGCGGCTCATACCGGCCAGCCGACGGTCATCCTCGCCAAGACCATCAAGGGCTGGACCCTGGGCTCCCATTTCGAGGGACGCAACTCGACCCATCAGATGAAGAAGCTGACCGTCCAGGATCTGAAGGACTTCCGCGACCGTCTCTACCTCGACATCCCCGACTCCCAGCTGGACGAGTACCTGCCTCCGTACTACACGCCGGGACCGGACCACGAACACATCCAGTACCTGCAGGAGCGGCGCAGGGCCCTCGGCGGGTCGGTTCCCTCCCGTCGGCACTCAGCGGGAGCACTGCCGCAACCCCCGGAGAAGGCCTTCGATGTGTTGAAGCGCGGCTCCGGCAAGCAGCAGGTCGCGACAACCATGGCTTTCGTCCGGCTGCTCAAGGATCTTCTGCGGACCGAGGAGATCGGCGGCCGCATCGTTCCGATCATCCCGGACGAGGCCCGCACCTTCGGGATGGACAGCCTGTTCCCGACACTCAAGATCTACAACCCCTTCGGCCAGACCTACACATCGGTCGACCGCGAACTGATGCTGTCGTACCAGGAGGCCGTCAACGGTCAGATCGTCCACGAGGGGATCAACGAAGCCGGGTCGGTGGGGACGTTCCTGGCTGCGGGCACGTCGTATTCCACCCACGGGGAACCGATGATCCCCGTCTACATCTTTTACTCGATGTTCGGTTTCCAGCGGACCGGCGACGAATTCTGGGTGGGACTCGACCAGATGGCGCGGGGGTTCATCATCGGCGCGACAGCCGGACGCACCACACTGAACGGCGAGGGCCTGCAGCACCAGGACGGTCACTCGCTACTGATCGCCGCCACCAATCCGGCCGTTGTCGCCTACGACCCGGCCTACTCATACGAACTCGGCCACATCGTGCGCGATGGGCTGCAGCGCATGTACGGCGAGGATCCGGAGAACGTGTACTACTACCTCACGGTCTACAACGAACCCATCTCCCAACCCGCCGAGCCCGACGGAGTGGACGTGGCGGGGATCCTCCGCGGAATGCATCTGGTGGCGCCCGCCGGGGACGATCCCGGGCCACGCGCCCAGATCCTGGCCAGCGGCGTCGGGGTCCCGTGGGCGATCGCGGCGCAGCAACTGCTGGCCACTCAGTGGGGTGTCCAGGCCGATGTGTGGTCGGTGACGTCGTGGAACGAGTTGCGCCGTGACGGGCTCGCGGCCGACCGCGCCGCGCTCCTCGA
>CAIWTL010000494.1 GCA_903915555.1 uncultured Micrococcales bacterium
CTCACCCGCCCGATGCGCACGGCATACCGCGTCACATCGCCGCTGATGGGCGGCTGCCACCGGATCGTCACCGGAGGCCGCTGCAGGCGCACGCGGACCGCCCGCGGCGCTCCCGGTGGCCGGGGGGGCGCCGCTACCGGAGGCGGGTCGGTGGTCGGCGAGGGGACCGGGGTCGGGTCGCTCGATACCACCGGATCGGGTGCCGCGACGACGTCGGGGCGGGGCGGTGGCCCCGGTCGGGCGGGCGGAAGTCCGGCGGTGACGGCGGCGAGCGCGCTCACCGGATCGACCAGACCGTAGCCGTACGCGGGATCCCAGCCCGGTTGTCCCAGGTCCTCGGCAGTGCGGATCATCAGGTCGGTCACCGGATCGCCGGAGTCCACGGGGCCTTCCTCGGCGAGTTCGTCGAGCAGGAGAGCGGCGATCCCGGCCACGTGAGGGGTCGCCATGGACGTGCCGGACATGCTGCCGTAACCACCACCGCGCAGGGTCGAGAGGATGTCCACCCCCGGCGCCGCCAGGTCGATGTAGTCGCCGGTGTTGGAGAAGGAGGCGTCCGCGTCGGTCGCGTCGGTCGCCGCCACGGCGATCACTCCCGGGAAAGCCGCGGGGTAGGCCGTCTGATTGCCGCGGAGTCGCCCGTTGCCGCCCGCCGCCACGACCACGACCCCCCGGGATCGGGCGTAGGCCACCGCATCGGCCAGAACGGAGTTGGCCCCGGCGCTGGACAGGGAGAGGTTGACCACGCCTGCCCCATGGTCGACCGCATGGACGATGCCGTCCGCGATGTCGGACGACCAGCCCCCGCCGGCGGCGTCGAGGGCCTTGATCGGCATGATGCGGGCACCCGGGGCGACCCCGGCGACCCCGATACCGTTGTCGGTGACGGCAGCGACCGTCCCCGCTACGTGGGTCCCGTGCCCATGCCCATCCGTGACGTCGTCGCTCGCGGTCAGCCCCAGGACGTTGCGACCCGGGACCAGGTTGTCCGCCAGGTCCGGGTGGGTGGTGTCGACCCCGGTGTCGATGACCGCGACCGTCACCCCACTGCCGTCGCTGTCGCCCCACACATGTGGCAGCCGCAGGCGCGGGATCGCCCATTGGTCGGGGAACTCGGTGTCGTCCGTCGCGATGTGGACCCGCTCGTCGACCGCCACGCTGGTGGTTCGCGGGTCGTCCTGCAAGTCGCGAACAGCCGCCACGGCGTCGGCACGACCCCGTACCCGCTCGCTGACCACACGGACACCGCCCGCCCGCTGCTGGAAGGCGCTGACCCGTGCGATGCGTCCGCGCTCCACCGCGAGCGCCCCCGCCGAGGGGTGCACGGTTCGGTCAGGCTCGACGACCTGCCCCACGGGGGACGTCCCGGACCCCTGGCCCGGATGTGCCGCCGCCCCGACCGGCGCCGCGAGGCTGCCCAGCACCAGGCAGCCGACGGCGACTCCCCACAGGGGAGTGAGTCGCCGTCGGGTCCCGTCCTGCATCACATGCCACGGCTCAGCCGGTGCCCTTGATGCGGCACTTGACGGTGGGCTTGTTGTCGACGCGGAAGGAACGCGTGAAGACCTTGCGGGGAGCGCCCTTGGCCTTGGCTGCGATCGTGACGTGCACCTTCAGCCCGGCCGAGCAGTCGGGTTTCGCGGTGATGCGCAACTTCTTCTTGCGCGTCTTCGCCGCGGCAGTGACATCGGCGGCGGTAGCCGCGGGACCGGTCACCGTGGGGGAGCACAGGCGCTCACGCAGCCGTGGGGGCAGCCGGTTCCCCCTCAGGGTGCAGAACACCCGCGCGACCACGACCTGCCCGTTGGTGCGCACCGAACGCACCAGCACGCTGCGCTCGTCGACCGGGAGCCGGTCGCCCTTGTCCAGCCCGTTGACCTTCAGCACGGTCGCGGCGCCGGTCGGGGTGCCGGACAACGTGTTGCTGGCGTCACTGGCGCCGATCGCGTTGATCGCGCGGACCTGCACCTTGTAGGTCTTGCCGTTGGTCAGACCCGTGATGGTGAACGAGCCGCTGGCCCCACCGCTGTCGGTCCACGGCCCGCCGTCGAGGCGGTACTGCACCTTCGTGACCGGGTTGCCGCCGTCGGCGCGTAGTTCCGCGGTCACCCCCAGGGTCCGGTTGCCCGGGGTCAGCGACTTCAACACCGGAGCCGCGGGTACGGGGTGACACGGGTTGATCTGAGTGTGCTGCCACAACAGGAACGGATATCCCTGGTGCACCGCCGGGTCCGGGGGCACGCAGATGCCCCACACGTTGTTCCCCGTCGCCGGTGCACCGGCCTGGATGAGCCACTGCGCCTTGGTGAACGTGGTGATGTCCCGCAGCTGGGCCTGGGTCTTGCCCACGCCCTTGGCGCCGGTCAGACCCGGATCGGCCGTGGCGTCCCAGAACGACTCGATCACCGTGGCGTTGCCGGGGTCCTCCCCGAGCACGCCGCCGCGGGTGGCTCCGGACACCACACCCGACGTGTAGGTGTTGGTGACCGTCAACACCACGGACGAAGGAGCGACCGCCACGCCGGGCAGCTGACTCTCGGCCCCCCTCTCTATCTGCAGGTCTCCCGTGCTGCCGATCAGGCCACCCGCGACCTGGGTGGCGGTGACCTTGCCGGTCGAGTAGGCATCGATGACCGTGGCTGACGGAGCAGTGCTGGCGGCGCAGCTCTGAACGTTCTCAGCGGTCTGCGCGGTCGGGCACAAGGCGTTGTCGGCCAGCAGGCCCACCAGACCACCGACCCGCGAGCGCCCGGTCACGGCGCCACTGGCGTGGCTGGCCCGGATCTCGATCGGGACCTCGGGCGCGGGAATCGCGGCGCACACGGTTGCGGCGCCGTTGCATACATCCGAGTCGGCGGCGAGGACTCCCACCAGGCCGCCGACGTCGTCGCCGGTAGCCGTCACGGTTCCCGACGCCGAACTGCGGTGGATCTTGCCCACGACGATGCCGCCGAGTCCACCGACCTGGAGACCACCGGTCACGGCCCCGCTGGCCGCGGAGTCCGTGATCGTGATCGCTCCACTGGAGTGACCGCCGATGAGCCCGCCGGTCGAGTACTCCCCCGTGACGGCACCGGCGGCGACGCTGCGGGTGATGGTGGGGTACTCGTACCCGGCACCGATCAGGCCGCCGGCGTTGTAGCGCGCGGAGGCGGCGACGTCGGATGCCGTGTCGGTGACGGTCGTCAGACCGCCCAGGACGCCGATCAGCCCGCCTGCCTCACCGCCGTTGTTCGTCACCTGTGCCGAGCCCGCCGTGGCGGAGTCGGAGACGGCGGACTCGCCATCGAGCAAGCCGGCGAGCCCCCCGGCTGCGTACGCGGTCGCCGTCACGGTGACGTCGGTGGCGAGTTCGCGCAGGGTCATCGACTCGCCGTATCCGATCACGCCGCCGATATATCCGCGACCGGTGATGGAACCGCTGGTGGCTGACTTGCTGATGGTGGCGCTGCTGCCGCTGCCGACGATCCCCCCGACCCGCACGTCAGAGGCGGTGACGGTCGCCGAGGATGCTGCATCGGTGACCGTCGGGCCCGCAACCGCAGCGTCGGACTGGGACGCGGGGGGTGTGCTGCTGAGGAATCCGACGAGGCCGCCGACGGTGTCGAGCCCCTGGACCGTGCCGTTGACGGCGAGTTTCGACACCTCGGCGGACTCCAGGACACTGCCAGCGAGCGCGCCGACCCGCGTCCGGCCGGCGACGTCGACACCGTTCAGTGCCAGGTCGGTCACCTTGCCCGATCCGGCGATGACGCGGAACAGGCCGACGTCGTCGGTCGACTGCTCATCGACCGCCAGGCCGGAGATGGCGTAGCCGCCGCCGTCGTACACCCCGGTGAACGGCTGGCCGTCCGCGGCGCCCTCGCCCCGGATCGGCAGCCAGCCGGGTGTCAGGGTGACGTCCGCGATCTGCCGGAAGTGCTTGTCGGGGCACCAGCGAGCCTCGCTGAGGTCGGACTCGCTGGCGACCTTGTAGGGGTTCTCGGCGCTGCCGTCGCCGCCGTTGGCCGGCGCTCCGCTCCACGATCCGGTGTCTGCCGCCCAGTACTGGACACAGTCGCCGTTCGCCGAGGCCGTGCCCGGCACCAGGACGAGGCCGGTGGCCAGCAGTGTGCCGGAAGCCAGCGCTGCGACCCCCCGTCGCCGGCTCGTCGACTTCTCGGAGTGTTGTGCTGCGGTCCTGGTCATCGCTATCCGCCTACCCATGGTGAGTCCGGTGTGACGTCTCATTCCTACCTCACGGGTCGCGAGACCCGCAGCGGTACCCCTGGGAACCATCCCCCACCGCTACCGCCCGCGTCCGCGGCGGCAGCGCGCCCAGCGTCAGGGATCGCGCCCAGCGTCAGGGACACGGCC
>CAIWTL010000495.1 GCA_903915555.1 uncultured Micrococcales bacterium
ACCGCGTGTCGCTGCCCGCCACCCTGACGTACTCGCTCGAGGATCCCTTCGCCGCGTCGGTGACCTTCCGAACCGGTGATGGGGATGTCACCTGGACTTTCGCTCGCGACCTGCTCGAGCGCGGCATGACCGAGTCGGCCGGCGAGGGCGATATCAACGTGCGTCCCGCACACCCCAGCCGGGGGCCCGTCGTGACGCTGACTCTCTCTTCACCGAGCGGTGCCGCCCAGATCGAGGCGCCGCGACATGAACTCGCTGACTTCGTGGCCGAGACGTACCGTGTCTGCCCGCAGGGTTCCGAGTGGATGTACCTCGACCTCGACCGAACGATCGGCGATCTCCTGGCCGACCCCACGGTCTGACACCTGCGCCCTGCCTCCGTAACTGGACGTGTGACCTCCCCGATCGGGGCTGGGCGCGTGCGCGCCTACGATGGGCGTATGCGCATCATCCACAACGGTCAAGAACGCACAGTCGCCGATGACGCGACCGGGCAGGACCTTGTCGGGGACGACCGCAGCATCGTCGTGGTGCGCGTGGACGGTGAACTCACCGATCTCGACCAACCGCTCCCTGCGGGCGCGGTCGTGGAGGATGTCAGCGTCGACTCCCCTGATGGGCTGAACGTTCTGCGACACTCGACGGCACACGTCATGGCCCAGGCGGTCCAGGACCTCTACCCCGAGGCGAAACTCGGGATCGGTCCCCCCATCACCGACGGCTTCTACTACGACTTCGAGGTCCCGGAGTCGTTCACCGCTGAGGACCTCACGGCGATCCAGAAGAAGATGGTGGCCATCGTCAAGAGCGGCCAGCGGTTCGCCCGGCGGGTGGTCGAGGAGGACGAGGCGCGCGAGGAGTTGGCCTCGGAACCCCTCAAATTGCGATTGCTCGGGAGCGAGGGTGGCGCCGACGTGATGGAGGTCGGCGGCAAGGAACTGACGATCTACGACAATCTCGACCGCACCGGCCATCGGGCCTGGGGAGACCTGTGCCGCGGCCCCCACGTTCCCTCGACCCGGTACATCCCGCCCAATGCCTTCAAGGTGATGCGGTCGTCGGCCGCCTACTGGCTCGGCGATCAGGCCAATGAGCAGCTGCAGCGCGTCTACGGGACTGCCTGGCCGGACAAGGAGCAGTTGCAGGCGTACCTCACGTTCCTCGAGGAGGCGGAGCGGCGAGACCATCGTCGCCTCGGTGCCGAGTTGGACCTGTTCAGCTTTCCGGAGGAGATCGGATCCGGCCTGGCGGTGTTTCACCCCAAAGGTGGCGCTGTCCGAAATGTCATGGAGGCGTACTCACGCAGGCGCCACGAGGAAGCCGGCTATGAGTTCGTGACGTCGCCCCACATCACCAAGGGTGCCCTCTACGAGAAGTCCGGCCACCTGGAGTGGTACGCGGACGGGATGTACCCGCCCATGGATCTCGACGCGGAATACGGCCCCGACGGGGAGCTGCGCAAGCAGGCGCAGCAGTACTACCTGAAGCCGATGAACTGTCCCATGCACAACCTCGTGTTCACCGCGCGGGGTCGGTCCTACCGTGAGCTGCCGCTGCGCTTGTTCGAGTTCGGGACCGTCTACCGCTACGAGAAGTCCGGGGTCGTGCAGGGGCTCACGCGCGCACGGGGCTTCACGCAGGACGACGCCCACATCTACTGCACCAAGGAGCAGATGGGCGAGGAGCTCGACTCTCTGCTCACCTTCGTGCTGGACCTGCTGCGTGACTACGGCCTGGACGACTTCTACCTCGAGTTGTCCACGCGGGACCCGGAGAAGAGTGTCGGCAGCGACGAGGACTGGGACGAGGCCACCGCCGCACTGCGGGCAGCAGGGGAGCGACAGGGGCTGGAACTGGTCCTCGACGAGGGTGGTGCTGCCTTCTACGGGCCGAAGATCAGTGTCCAGGCCAAGGACGCCATCGGACGGACGTGGCAGATGTCCACCATCCAGGTCGACTTCCAGATGCCCCAGCGCTTCGACATGGAGTACACGGCTCCGGACGGCAGCCGGCAGCGGCCTGTCATGATCCACCGGGCCCTGTTCGGGTCCATCGAGCGCTTCTTCGCTGTCCTCCTCGAGCACTATGCCGGTGCGTTCCCCGCCTGGCTGGCGCCGATCCAGGTGGTCGGCATCCCGATCTCCGACGACCACGTGCCCTACCTGCAGGAGGTCGCGGCCCAGTTGAAGGCACATGGCATCCGCGTCGAGGTCGACACCGGTTCCGACCGGATGCAGAAGAAGATCCGCAACGCCCAGCGCCAGAAGGTGCCCTTCATGCTGCTCGCCGGTGACGACGACGTGGCGAAGAACGCGGTGTCCTTCCGCTACCGCAGCGGTGATCAGAAGAACGGTGTCCCCATTCCCGACGCCGTCGAGGAGATCCTGGCTGCGGTCCGGGAGCGGCAGCCGTGACAGACGGTCGCCACCCCGACCACGAGTCGGAGATGGCCGACGGTCTGGAACGGCTGTGGACCCCCCATCGCATGTCGTACATCAAGGGGGAGGGCAAGCCGTCCGACGCGACGGAGGGGGAGCACTGTCCCTTCTGCCGCGCGCCACGGCTCGATGACGAGGCCGGTCTGATCGTCGCGCGCGGCGAACTCGTCTTCGCGGTCATGAACCTCTACCCGTACAACACCGGACACCTGCTCGTGTGTCCGTACCGCCATATCGCCGATCTGACCGAACTCACCGAGGAAGAAGCCGCCGAGTTGCTGCACTTCACGCAACGGGCCATGACCGTGATCCGGGAGACGATGGAGCCCCACGGGTTCAACCTCGGCATGAACCAAGGCGCCGTGGCGGGGGCCGGCATCGCGGCACACCTTCATCAGCACGTCGTTCCCCGATGGGGTGGGGACGCCAACTTCATGCCCCTGATCGCCCGCACGAAGGTCCACCCCCAGGAGGTCCCGGACACGCGGGCGGTACTCGCCGCGGCCTGGTGAACCCTGCACGGTGAGGCGGCCGGATGGCCGACTGCGCCGGATGAGCCGGATGAGTCGGATGTCAGGCGCATAATGGCACGGTGAGCAGCGCAGCCAGGTCCAAGGTGCCGTTGATCGTCGCCGCCATCGTGGGGATCGTGCTGATCTTCGGCGCCCGCCAACTGTTCGCCGGGGGTGACGGGGGTGGCTCCGCGGACGGTCCGGGCGGGGATCCGGGAGGGTGCACGCAGGTTCAGGTGGCCGCCTCCAGCGAGAAGGCCGCACTGCTCGGCGAGCTCGCCGCCGAGTACAACGAGGCCGGCCGTGAGGTCGACGGTAACTGTGTGACCGTCTCAGTGGCCTCCAAGGCCAGTGGCGGCGCCGCGCAGGCCCTCTCCGAAGGGTGGGACGAGAACGTCGACGGACCGCTGCCCACCGTGTGGACACCGGCGTCGTCGTCGTGGGCCGTACTCGTCCAGCAGAACCTCGCATCGCAGGACAAGCCCGACATCATCCCTGCGGGTCGCGAGTCCATCGCCCAGACCCCGCTGGTCATAGCGATGCCACGCCCCATGGCCGAGGCGCTCGGCTGGCCGGACAAGCAGATCGGCTGGAAGGACCTCGCAGCCCTGGCGAAGTCACCGAAGGGGTGGGCCGAGAAGGACCACCCCGAGTGGGGCAGGTTCAAACTCGGCAAGACGAACCCCTATTACTCCACGTCGGGACTCAACGCCACGATCGCGTCCTACTACGCGGCAACCGGTCTCAGCAGCGACCTGACCGCCAAGGATCTGCGCGACCCCAAGACGCGCCAGTTCGTCAAGAATCTCGAGTCCAGTGTCGTCCACTACGGCGACACCACCCTGACCTTCCTCTCCAACATGGCCAACGAAGCTGCCCGCGGTCAGGGACTGACCTATGTCAGTGCCGTGACGGTCGAGGAGAAGTCCGTCCTCGATTACAACCGGGGCAACCCCACAGGCAATCCAGCGACCCTCGGCCAGCAGCCCCCACCGGCCGTTCCGCTGGCGGCGGTCTACCCCAGTGACGGCACCCTGATGTCGGACAATCCCTGGTTGGTCCTGAACGCCCCCTGGGTGTCCGCACCGCAGAAGGCCGCCGCTGCCGACTTCTTGACATGGGTGCGGGAACCGGATCAACAGCGTCGGTTCACCGAGGCCGGGTTCCGCACGTTCGAGGGGGTTCCCGGCGACGTCATCCGGCCGGAGGACGGCCTGCTTCCGGCGGGCGCGAAGGTCGTGCTCTCGCCGCCGTCACCGGCCGTACTGGCCGGTCTGCAGAACTCGTGGGATTCGCTGCGCAAGCGGGCTCACGTGCTGATGGTCATGGATGTGTCGGGATCCATGGGTGAACCGGTGCCCTCGGCCGGGAGCAACAAACTGCGGCTGGCACAGGACGCCGCCATCGGAGCGCTCGACGGTTTCGCCCCCGACGACGAGGTGGGTCTGTGGGTGTTCTCCACGGCGCTGGGGGACAACGGTGAACCCTTCCGCGAGATGGTTCCCATCGGTCCTGCGAAGCAGACCGTGCCGGTCATGAAGAAGGACATCTCGCAGTTGCTGGCAGACGGCGGCACGGGCCTGTACGCCACGTTGCGCGAAGCGCAACGGGAGAGCCTCAAGAGCCTGGCCCCCGACCGGATCAACGCCATCGTCCTGCTGAGCGACGGACGCAACGAGTACCCACCCGACACCGATCTGGATGGCCTGCTGGACGAACTCAGCGCCGAGAGTGTGGACACAAGTGTCCGCGTCTTCACGATCGGCTACGGCGAGGCGGCCGACA
>CAIWTL010000496.1 GCA_903915555.1 uncultured Micrococcales bacterium
GACTCCGATCCCGCCGATGTCACCCTCGAGACCGACCAGGGTCAGGTGCGCATCACCCAACCGGAGATCGACCGCGCCGTCGTGCAGGTCGAACTGAAAAGAGGGGAGTAGGCGGCATGGACATCGACATGACAGCACTGCGCGGGCTGGTCGAGGAACGATCGCTGTCGTTGGACCTGGTGGTGACCAGCATCGAGGAGGCGCTCCTCTCCGCCTACAACCACCAGCCGGGCGCCCTGCGTGGCGCACGGGTGCAGTTGGACCGTCAGACGGGCCACGTGACGGTCTACACGCCCGAGTTGGACGATGACGGGAATCTCATCGGGGAGTTGGACGAGACACCGGAGGGCTTCGGTCGCATCGCCGCCTCGACGGCCCGACAGGTGCTGACCCAGCGGCTGCGGGAAGCCAGTTCGGACAACACCTACGAGGAGTTCTCGGCGCGCGAGGGCGACCTCGTGAGCGGAACGATCCAGCAGGGCCGCGACCCGGCCATGGTGCTCGTGGACCTGGGGAAACTGGAAGCCGTCCTGCCGCCCGCCGAGCAGGTCCCCGGTGAGGACTACTCCCACGGGCGCAGACTCAAGGTCGTCATCGTCTCGGTCCGCCGGGGCATGAAGGGGCCGCAGGTCACGGTGTCGCGCACCCACCCCGAGTTGGTGCGCAAACTCTTCGCCCTGGAGGTGCCGGAGATCTCCGAGGGGGTGGTCGGCATCGCGGCCATCGCCCGGGAGGCGGGGCACCGGTCGAAGATCGCGGTCCAGAGCGCCAACCCCGGGGTCAATGCCAAGGGTGCCTGCATCGGGCCCATGGGACAGCGGGTCCGGCAGGTCATGACGGAGTTGTCCGACGAGAAGATCGACATCGTCGACTACAGCGACGATCCGGCGACGTTCATCGCGAACGCGCTGTCGCCGGCGAAGGTCACCAGTGTGGAGATCGTCAATCCGGACACCCGCTCGGCGCGGGTCGTCGTCCCGGACTACCAGCTGTCGCTGGCGATCGGCCGGGAGGGGCAGAACGCCCGGCTGGCGGCACGCCTGACGGGATGGCGCATCGATATCCGGTCGGATGAGGCCGACCGGGACGAGGGCGGTTCTGGGAGTGGGGGATGAGGGGCTACACTGACCGATGGTCGGTGAGGTCCGTCCCGCGGCGCACCTGTGTGGGTTGTCGGGGCACGTCGGACCAGGCCGACCTGCTGCGCGTCGTGGTCGTCGGGTCCGTTGTGGTCCCGGACGGTCAGGTGCGACAGGCCGGCCGGGGCGCCTATGTGCATCCCAGCCCGGAGTGTCTCGAACTCGCAGAGCGCCGACGGGCATTCCCGCGCGCTCTCCGGGTCCCGGGGCCCCTGTCGACCACCGCCGTCACCCAGGCCGTGTTGCAAGCCGTGTCGTCGAAGGATCGGGAGATTGAGATGAGCACCCGATGACTGCCAAGTCATGACGCCCCACTAACCGGTCCGGTTCCCCAAACCCCGGACCAGACAAGGACAGGAAACGTGTCGAAGGTCCGGGTTTACGAGCTCGCCAAAGAGCTCGGACTCGAAAGCAAGCAGGTCCTCGAGAAGTTGAGCGACATCGGCGAATTCGCCAAGTCGGCCTCCTCGACGGTCGAGGCCCCCGTGGCCCGCAAGCTGCGCGAGTCCCTCGGGGCCTCTGAGGCCCCCTCCAGCACTCCGCCCCGGCGCGCCAGCTCCGGATCC
>CAIWTL010000497.1 GCA_903915555.1 uncultured Micrococcales bacterium
CATGAGGGCTGCGAGCACGGGACGTCCCCACGTGCCGAGTCGGTCCAGTCGTCCATTCATCGGGCACTCCTTCGACGGCCATGGAACTGCTTCCACGTGGTCCTGAGGGACCCGTGGACATGACGCCTCCTCAGGATCTGCCATGGCTTGCGACAATTCTCGATGGGCGACTCAAGGCCTCCTCAAGAATCACCATCCGTCCGCCGGCTGGAGGTGAGGACCTGTGGCCCACCCCAGTGAGCGGCCGGAACGTTCCGGCGGGAACGATCAGCATGACCGGGACTGCGCCGGGTACCTGATCGCCATGAACATCATCACCTCGAAGAAATTGATCCGCTTGGGTGTCCTCACCATGACCATGAGCATGGCCGCTGGGCCCACTGCCGCGCTGGCGGCGCCGGTCGAGCAGGAGATCCCCGCCACCCAATCCATCGCGCAGGGCGTTCCTGAGGGCCAGGTCAAGGACCTGATCATCGATCGCCACGGCGACGACGGCGTCAAGGGCAAGATCAAGAACCGTACTGACCACACGGTGCGCGTCTCGGACCCCTACGCCGGAACGGAGGGGATCTATGCGCTACTTCCCCCCGGCGGTGAGGTCACGTACTACAGCTCCCGCACGATCGACATCCGCAACGGTCGTGACATCGTGCTCGACGGAGAGGGTGCCTACTTCCGCCTCTCCCGGACCGGTAGTGGCAACCGGCCGGTCGACCTGTGGATGACCGACCCGTTCGTGGGTCGCCCCGACACCTTGTTCAGCGACGATTCCGTGTGGAATCTGCGTAAGGGGTGGAGCGAGGACGAATGTCACCACGAGGTCAGCGACAGATCGTCCGTCGAGATCAAGCGCGAGAGGGACGGGTGGGATGGCGGCTGGGACAACAGCGAGAACCGCGACTGGGCCGTCTTCACTGTCACGATCAGGAAGCTCTGACCCGCCGATGACGCAGCCCCCGACTCACCTCACCAGGCTGAGTCGGGGGCGTTTGGCTTGCGACCCAAAGGCCACTCGCCCTGGCGAGTGAAGCGCCGCTGTAGGTGACGCCTCGTAGAGCAATCGCCACGGGTCCGTCCCTACAATCAAGTTTCGGCGACGGGTGAGGGAGGATCATAAGCACCGGGGCTGGCTGCAGCGTTGGGGCGGAGGGCTGCTGGCCGGGGTGCTCGCAGCCGGACTGTTGGTGGCCGTCGACGTCCCTGGGCACGCCACCGCGTGGCTGTACCCTGCGGCCGACGTGTCGCAGTCACAGGCGACCGGTGGTCCTGCTGTCGGGATCGCAGCTGATGGCACGACCACGGTTGCCTGGGTGAGGAATGACGGCAGTGCCGACATCGTCCAGACCGCTACGCGTGCGGCAGGTGCAACCAGTTTCGGATCACCGCAGAACCTGTCGACGCCGGGCCAGAATGCGGTTTCCCCGCAGGTGGGGGTGGCGCCGGACGGGACGACCACCGTGGTCTGGGAACAAGAGGACGCCATTGGTTCGGTGGTGGTGCAGGTGGCGACGCGTGGGGCGGGAGCAACCAGTTTCGGGTCACCGCAAGACCTGTCGACGTCGGGGTACCACCCGACTTCCCCGCAGGTGGGGGTGGCACCGGACGGGACGACCACCGTGGTCTGGTCGCAAGTGGATGGCAGCAACCAAGGGCTGGTTCAGACAGCTACGCGTGC
>CAIWTL010000498.1 GCA_903915555.1 uncultured Micrococcales bacterium
GCCGGGTCGTCAACCGACCGATCGAGTCCCAACATCGTCAGGTCATCGCCCAGATCGCGTTCGCCGCGGCGATATGTTCCCGGGTGGAGCTGATCGCCTTCGACAGGTGCGCCCTCGTGGGTGACCGACGGTTCCGGAACAAGTGCGCACGCCGGATCGCCGAACTGAAGAAGTCCGGCACCGGATTCGTGGTGTTCTCCCCCGACGCCCGCCAGGTCCTGGAACTCGCCGACCGTGGTCTCGTGTTGGACGGGGATCATTCACGCGAGGTGCCGCCGGCGGAGTTGGCCGGACTCCTGATCGCGGACAAGAAGGAACAACGGCAGCGGCACCGGCAGCGCAGACGGCGTCGCCGCAAGCAGGAGGGCGACTCGGAGGTCTGACTTCCCTGGGGCTCCCACACCGGAGATCGCGGTCAGCCCACATCGTCGGTGTTCCTGCGCTGCAGGACCCTGGCGACCGTCCGCATCTGCATGGCTGAGGACGCGATCAGGCCCACGAAGCCGATCACCCGGAGATAGGTGCCCGAGAGTTCGTCCACCGGCGTCAGGGCCCCGGCGATCAACAGCAACGACGACCCGACGAGACCCACCATCCCGATCCCGGCCCACAGCACGCGGTCGAGCCACGCATCGACGACCGGACGGTCGGACCCGGCGAACCGGTCGATCTGGATGCCCAGCCGTCCGCTGCGAAGCTGCAGAGCGATGTCCTCGGTCAGTTGGGGCATCGGGCGCAGGGCAGGGAGGGCCCGCAGGAGTTCGTGTTTGGCCATCCCCCGCGCACCCCCGGCCGGGGGGTCCGCCGACACCAGTCGCTGCGCCTCGTTGGCCATGGAGTACCCCGGGGAAATCACGCGGAGGGTCCCCTCCATCGTCACCGCCGAGCGGCCGAGCACCGTCAGCGCCGTGGGGACCTTGACGTTGTGCCGCCGCAGCACGTGGACCACTTCGGCGATCGCTGCGGGGCCGAAGCCGGCGCCGTCGATCTGGGCGAGCACCTGTCCCATGTCGAACTCGAGGCTGGGGATGTCCAGCGTCTCCGCACCTCCCCCGGCCATGCGCCGCACGGCGCGCGCGAGCATCCCGGGGTCCCGGATCGTGAATCCGATCGCCATCTGCTGGAGGGCCTCGATCGTGATCGGGTCGAGGTGGCCGACCGCGCCGTAGTCGATGAACCACAGCGTCCCATCGGCGTCGATCAGGATGTTCCCGGGATGCGGATCGGCGTGGTAGACGCCGTCCTGCAGAACCTGATCCAGGAAGGACTTCAGCAGACGATCGGCCAACTCATGCCGGGAGAAGGGCACCTCGTCCACCGCAGTGCGGTCCGACACGGGCTCACCGACGACCTCCTGCATGACGAGCATCCGCCTCGTCGTCAGATGGGGGAACACCCGGGGGAAATCGACCCCCTCCACATCGTCCCGGTGGCGCCGCAGCGCCTTGTTGTTCGCCGCCTCCCGGGTGAAGTCCAGCTCTTCGGTCACGCTGTTCACCAGTTCCTGGCACAGGTCGACGATGCCCAGGGACCGCGCCGACTCCGAGCCGCGCTCCAGTTGCCGGGCGCCCCACATCAGGACTCGGGAGTCACGGTGCACGGCGTCGTCGATGTGGGGGCGCTGGATCTTGACGATGACGTCCTTGCCATTGTCGGCCAGGACCGCACGGTGGGTCACCCCGATCGATGCGGCCGCCAAGGGGGTGTCGTCGAAGGAGGCGAAGGTCGTCCCGTACGAGTCACCCAACTCCGTGCGCAGCACCATGTGCACGTCTTCGGTGGACAGTGGGGCGACGGATGTGCGCAGTTCGCCCAGCTCGTGGGTCATGGCCGGGGGCAGCAAGTCGTCGCGCCCGGCGGCGATCTGCCCGAACTTCACGAACATCCCGCCGCACTCCTCGAGGGTCAGACGCAGCGCTCGCGCCCCCTCGGGACTCGAGAGTGCGGCCTTCGAGGCATACCGACGCCCGACCAGGCCATTGCGGCGGGCGGCGTTGCCGATCTGCCACAGCCGCCGCACGAGTGCGAACTTCTGGGAGATCCACCGGAACGGGCGGGGCAGCCGTCGACGACGGCGACGATCGCTGCGGGGGCGCAGGATCGCCTCGATCACGATGGTCGCCAGCATCGTGACCAGGAGGACGTATCCGAGGAAACCGAACCCCAGTTTCAGCAGGTCGTCTGGGTCATTGATGTCGGCGATGTCCCCGAATTGGACCTCGACGAGGATCCACCCGGCGGCGAACCCGATGAGGCCGGCCACCAACGCCCGCCAGAATCCCCGTTTGACGCCGAGGACCCGTCCGGTGATCCAGGCCATGATGAACAGGAAGACCGCGAGGCCGATCGGGTCCCAATCCCACGAGAAGTTCACATTCCCTCCATGGCTCCCGATCCTCCCATCCGGGGTCGCCGCTGCTCGGGATTGCCGAGAGGACGGCCGGGCGCCGAGATGCTCCGATCGGGTGAGCCCCCTCCCGGTGGGAGGACCCCGGTGCGTCGGCCACGTCGCTGCGCCATGCTGGGGGCGTGGATCCGAAGAAATGGTTCAACGACCTCGTGCGCAGCCCCGACACCGCCAAGGCCGTCTCCGGACTCGAGGAGAAGTACGCCGACAAGCGACGCAACTCCAAGTTGGAGGAGGGGACCCTGCGCGGAATCCAGGTGGCGGTGCACCGCGGCTGGGTCGCGGACGGGGTCGCGCGGGTGTATGCGCGGATCGTGGAGGCACCCAAACTCCCGGAGGGCGGCAGCAAGATCCCCTATTGGGATGTGCTCAACGCGAATCTGCGCCGCCATGCGCGACTGTCGTTCCCCGACGTCCCCGTCCGGGCCATCATCGGTGAGGCGGAAGCGACGGGGGTGACCGACCACCACGGTTACGCCTCGATCAAGGTGGAGGTCGGGTCCCTACGGGCAGGTTGGCACCAGGTCGTGGTGCGGACCGAGGACCCGGACTCCCCCACGCAGTTCACCGGGACCGGACGCGTCCTCGTCCCGGCGAAGAACGCGAAGGTGCTCGTCGTGAGCGACATCGACGACACAGTCCTGCGGACCGGCCTCGACGAGGGGATGACCGCCGTACGGCGCACGCTTTTCGGGGATGCCCACTCACGCCGCGCCGTGCCGGGCATGGCGTCTCTCTATCGGGGTCTCGAGAGAGGGGTGGCTTCGTCGAGCGGACGCCATCCACCAGCCCCCGCGTTCTTCTACGTCTCGACCGGATCATGGTCGTTCTACGAGATGCTCACCCAGTTCCTGCAGTTGCGTGGGTACCCGCGTGGTCCGTTGTTCCTCACCGACTGGGGACCCAGCGACCGGTACATCCACCGATCCGGGGAGGAGCACAAGAAACTTGCGCTCTCGCGGCTCGTGACGGCCTATCCCAAGACACCTTTCGTCCTCGTCGGCGACTCCGGCCAGAAGGACCCGGACATCTACCTCGACTTCGCGCGTGAGCACCCGCGGTCCACGAAGTGCGTGATCATCATGAAGGCGAGCGACTCGTCGGCGGAACGCACCGAGGAACTCCAGATCGCGAGCGTGTCCTACCGCGAGGAGGGGATCCCCTTCCACGTCTGCGACGACGCGCTCGAGGCGGCCCATGTCCTGTTCGATGCGGGCCTCGTGGACGACCTCACCCTCGAAGAGGTCGAGACCGAGCTCGGCGCGGTTTTCTGACGTCACCCATCGGCCCGGGGTGCCCCACGCGTATCATTCGCGTCGTCGGACAAGGACATCCACGTGAGCCTGGGAGCGCATATCAACGGACCACAGAGGGTGCGGGACCGGCGCTTGGGGGAGATCCTCTTCCCCGGCGCCGACCGGGTCATGTCCGAGATCATCACCGAGACCGGCCAGTGGGAACCTGCAGAGTTGACATGGCTGAGCCGGCACATCGAGCCAGGCATGACGTGCGTCGACGTCGGCGCCAACGTCGGGTACTTCGCCTGTTGGATGTCGCGCCTCACCGGCCCTCGCGGCTCGGTGGTCGCCATCGAGCCGAGGCCGGACCTGCTGCCGCTGCTCAGGCGGAACATCGCCCAGCTGGCCTATCCGAACGTCACCGTGGTGCCCAAGGCGGCAGGGGCATCGTGCGACACCGTCCGACTCTTCCTCAACGAGCGTAACCATGGTGATTCGCGGGCCTTCGATCCGCGGCTCACCACAGGGGGCGGTACACACGTGGACCATGGCTTCGCCGAGAGCCCGGCCTGGACCGATGTCGCAGGCGTCACCGTGGACTCGCTCTTCCCCGATCGTCCCGTGCACGTCGTGCTGACCGACACACAGGGCTGGGACCATCAGGTACTCCGGGGAATGCGGCAGACCATCC
>CAIWTL010000499.1 GCA_903915555.1 uncultured Micrococcales bacterium
AGCCACGGTCCGGACACCCCGTGACGGGGTCATCGCCTTCGCCGGCCGGGTCGCGGGCTCACCTGTGCTCGTGGTCGGACACGGGGCGGTGCGCGCCACCTACCAGCCCGTCGAAGCGGGCGCCACGGTCGGTTCGACGGTCAGGGCCGGTCAGCCGATCGGACAGATCGTCTCGGGCGCGGCGCACTGCACACCCACCTGTCTGCACTGGGGCGCCCTGGTGGGGGACCGCTATGTCGATCCGCGGATCCTGCTGGGGAGGGCCCACGTCGTCCTGCTGCCGACGGCGGATTGACCCCGACGGCGGGCGTCGGGCTACACTTGAGCACCGGTCATCGACCGGAATTCGCGTGTCCCACTGATCCTGACCCAGGATCGCCGCTGCGGGGTCGGTCCCTTCGGGGAACCTGCCGGCGGGGCACCAGGGCATCGGCCGCCTGGCCGACGCGCAACCGACCGCGCCCCACGGGGGCGCCGAAAGGAACGCTCGTGGCCGTCGTCACCATGCGCCAGTTGTTGGAATCCGGGGTCCATTTCGGGCATCAGACCCGCCGGTGGAACCCCAAGATGAAGCGCTACATCCTCACCGAGCGCAACGGCATCTACATCATCGACCTCGCCAGTTCGCTGTCGTACATCGACCGGGCCTACGAGTTCATCAGCCAGACGGTCGCGCATGGCGGAACCATCCTGTTCGTGGGCACCAAGAAGCAGGCCCAGGAGGCCATCGAGCAGCAGGCGGCCCGGGTCGGGATGCCCTATGTGAACAACCGCTGGCTGGGTGGCATGCTGACCAACTTCAGCACTGTCCACCAGCGGCTCGAGCGCCTCAAGGAACTCGAGGAGATGGACTTCGACGACGTCGCCGGCTCATCGCTCACGAAGAAGGAACTCCTGACCCTCTCCCGCGAGAAGGACAAGCTGGAGCGCACGCTCGGCGGTATCCGGGGCATGGGCAAGGTCCCCAGCGCCGTGTGGGTCGTGGACACCAAGAAGGAGCACATCGCCGTCAAGGAGGCGCGCAAGCTGGGTATCCCGGTCATCGCCATCCTCGACACGAACTGTGACCCCGACGAGGTCGACTACCCCGTGCCCGGCAACGACGACGCCATCCGCGCGGTCTCGCTGCTGACCCGCGTCGTCGCCGACGCCGTCGCCGATGGCCTGCGCACGCGGGCCGAACGCGCCGCTGCCGGATCCGGGGACGCAGAGCCTCTGGCGGAGTGGGAGACCGAGGTGCTCGGTACCGCGGACGCCGCCGCAGCGGGTGAGCCCGCCGCTGCCGCTGAGGCCGCGACCACCGACGCTGCGGAGCCGATGGCTGCCGAGCAGTCGGTCGCCGACGCCGCAGCGGTGCCCGCGGACGCCGTCGTCGCGGACGTCGTGCAGGAGACGCCTGCGGAGGCCGCGGAAGAGGCCGTCGCGGGAGCCGAGGAGGTCGCCGTCGCGGCCGCCGAGGAGACCGTCGCCGCTGCCGACGACGAGACCCCCCAGTCCTGACACCGATCCGACCGAGCCCTGGCAGCAGGGCAGCCACCCCACCCCGACTGTCGAGGAGACAAGACACCCATGGCATCGATCACCGCTTCTGACGTGAAGAAGCTTCGCGACCTCACCGGCGCGGGAATGATGGAATGCAAGAAGGCGCTCACCGAGGCCGACGGCGACCTCGACAAGGCCGTCGAGGTGCTGCGCATCTCCGGGGCCGCCAAGGCGGCCAAGCGAGGCGCGGAGCGTACGGCCAGCAACGGGCTCGTGGCGCAGAGCGGAAATGCCCTCGTCGAACTGCGCTGCGAAACCGACTTCGTCGCCAAGAACGCCGACTTCGTGGCCCTCGCCGAGGCGCTCGCCATGGCGGCCGACGCCGCACGACCCGCCGGCGATGAGGAGTTCGCCGCCATGGTCCTGCCGTCGGGCAAGACTGCGCAGGAGTCGGTGGCCGACCTGTCGGCGATCATCGGCGAGAAGATCGAGCTGGGCCGCTTCGCCATCGTCGACGGCACCGTCGAGGTCTACCTGCACAGCCGCTCGGCAGATCTCCCCCCGGCCGTCGGGGTCCTGCTCGGGTACGAGGGGAACAGCGATGCTGCGCGGGCGGTGGCCCTGCAGATCGCGGCCATGAAGCCGCGCTTCCTGTCCCGCGACGACGTCCCCGAGGACGTCGTGGCCAACGAGCGCCGAATCGCCGAGGCCACCGCACGCGAAGAGGGCAAGCCCGAGCAAGCGCTTCCGAAGATCATCGAGGGGCGCGTCAACGGGTTCTTCAAGGACACGGTGCTGTTGGATCAGCCCTCGGTCCAGGAGAACAAGAAGACGGTGGCGCAGACTCTGCAGGACGCGGGCACTACCGTGACAGGGTTCGCTCTGATCGAGGTGGGCCAGTCCTGACCGGCCCGTCGGGAAGGCTGCCGTGACCATGACCGACTCGAACGCGACGACCGCCATCTGGCAGTCGGTGCCGGCCGGCGGTTGGCCCATGGTGCTGCTGAAGCTCTCCGGAGAGGCGTTCGCCGGTGGCGGCGGTCTCGGCGTCGACCCCGACGTGGTCCGCTCCATCGCGGCCCAGATCGCCGACGTCGTGCGCAGCGGCACGGAGGTCGCCGTCGTCATCGGAGGCGGCAACTACTTCCGTGGGGCACAGTTGTCGGAGCACGGGATGGACCGGGCCCGGGCCGACTACATGGGCATGCTCGGTACGGTCATGAACTGCCTCGCGCTCCAGGACTTCTGCGAGAAGGAAGGCGTCGAGACGCGTGTCCAGACGGCCATCGCCATGGGGCAGGTCGCCGAGCCGTACATCCCGCGGCGCGCCATGCGCCACCTGGCGAAGGGACGTGTCGTCATCTTCGGCGCGGGACTGGGTGCCCCGTATTTTTCCACCGACACCACGGCGGCGCAGCGCGCGCTCGAGATCGGTGCCCAGGTCGTCCTCATGGCCAAGGGCGTCGACGGTGTGTACGACAGCGACCCCCGGACCAACCCGGATGCCGTCAGGTTCGACGAGCTCAGCTACGACGAGGTGCTCCAGCGCGACCTCAAAGTCGCCGACGCGACCGCCATCAGCCTGTGTCGGGACAACGAACTGCCCATCGTCGTCTTCAATCTTCTCGAGGAAGGCAACATCGCCCGGGCCGTCCGGGGTGAGAAGATCGGAACGCTCATCAGTTGAGCCCAACCAGGAAGTAGGAGCCGTGATCGACGACACGCTGCTCGAAGCAGAGGACAAGATGGACAAGGCCGTCGCGGTCGCCCAGGAGGACTTTGCCGCGATCCGTACCGGCCGTCCCAACCCCGCCATGTTCGCCAAGATCACTGTGGACTACTACGGGACGCCCACTCCGGTGCAGCAGCTCGCCTCGTTCGCGTCGCCCGAGGCGATGATGATGATCATCACCCCCTACGACAAGTCGGTCATCGACGCGATCGAGAAGGCCATCCGTGACTCCGACCTCGGGGTCAACCCCGCCTCGGACGGCAACATCGTGCGGGTCGTGATGCCGCAGCTCACCGAGGAGCGTCGACGCGAGTACATCAAGACCGCCAAGCACAAGGCCGAGGAGGCCCGGGTCTCGATCCGCAACATCCGCCGCCACGCCAACCAGGTGTTGGACAAGATGGCGAAGGATGGCGACGCCGGTGAGGACGACGTCAAGCGGGCCGAGAAGCACCTCGACGACGTCACGCACAAGCACGTCGCGCACATCGACGACATGCTGAAGCACAAAGAAGCCGAACTGCTCGAGGTCTGACCGTGCCGGACACCGCCGACGCGCAGGCCACGCCACCGTCCTCCAAGGCAGGGCGGAACCTGCCTGTCGCGATCGCGGCAGGCGTGGCGCTGGGCGTTCTGGCGATCGCCAGTCTCGCGTTCCAGAGGTGGCTGTTCATCCCCCTCGCGGTCGTCGCGCTCTGGATCGGGATCACCGAGATCAGCAATGGCTTCGCCGCCCGTGACATCAGGATCACGAAGTGGCCGATCCTGGCCGCCGTCCCGTTGATCGCGGTCTCGGCCTATGTGTACGGGGCCGCCGCCTTCCTGGGAGTGTTCGCCGCCCTTGTGCTGGTCATCCTGATCTGGCGACTGACCGAGGGCACCGAGAACTACGTGCGCGACGCGACGGCATCCGTCTTCGTGGCCGCCTATCTGCCACTCATGCTCGGCTTCGCCATACTGACGCTCGCCTCACCCAACGGGGTCTGGCGCATCGTGGCCTTCATCTGTCTGACGATCGGCAGCGACATCGGCGGCTACGCGGCCGGGGTCCTCTTCGGCAGACACCCGATGGCCCCGACGATCAGCCCCAAGAAGTCGTGGGAGGGATTCGCCGGATCCCTCGTCTTCCAGATCGCTCTGGGGATCCTCCTCTTCGTCACGGTCCTCGAGGGTCAGTGGTGGCAGGGAGTCCTGGTGGGGGCCGTCATGACCGTGACTGCCACCCTGGGCGACTTCATCGAGTCGGCCGTCAAGAGGGACCTCGGCATCAAGGACATGGGCTCCATCGTCCCCGGCCACGGCGGTCTGATGGACCGACTCGACTCTCTCGTCCCCAACGCCTTCGTCTCCTGGGCGCTCTTCTCCCTCCTCCTGGGCGCATGACCGATCTGGAACTGCCGGGCATCACCAGCAGCAGCCGACCCCGGGCCGCCAGGCCCCCCCGGCACTGGGCCGATCTCGACGGGGCACAGCGCCGCGATGAGGTCGTGGGGTCCGGTCTCCCGGCCTTCCGGGCCGACCAGATCTCGCGCCGCTACTTCGGGCAGGACGATGCCGAGCCCGACGCCTGGTCGGAGCTGTCGGTGCCCCTGCGGCGGGATGTGGGTGACCGTCTGCTGCCCCCGCTCCTGACGGAGGTGGCGGCCCAGTCCTGCGACGGCGGCGACACCGTCAAGTCGGTCTGGCGGCTCACCGGGGGAGCCCTGGTCGAGAGCGTCGTCATGGCCTACCCCAAGCGCGTCACGGCCTGTGTCTCGTCCCAGGCCGGCTGCGGCATCGGCTGCCCCTTCTGTGCCACCGGGCAGCAGGGACTCACCCGCAACCTCACGACCGCCGAGATCGTCGAACAGGTTCGAATGGCCCGTCGGCTGGCGTCCTCCGGTGCCTTCGCCGGCTCACCGGACCACCTCACCAACATCGTGTTCATGGGAATGGGCGAGCCGCTGGCCAACTATCGTGCCCTGGTCGCCGCCCTCCACCGCATCCTCGACCCGCAGCCGCTGGGCTTCGGAATGTCCGCGCGCAACATCACCGTGTCCACAGTCGGGCTTGTGCCCCGGATGCTCCAACTGGCCGAGGAGGGGATGCCCGTGACTCTCGCGTTGTCCCTGCACGCTCCCGACGACGAACTGCGTGACACCCTGGTGCCGATCAACCATCGCTGGCCCGTGACCGAGGTGCTCGCGGCCGCCGACGCGTACGCAGCATCGACGGGACGTCGGTACAGCGTCGAATACGCCCTGATCCGGGACATCAACGACCAGCCCGACAGAGCCCGTGAGTTGGGCCGCATCCTGTCGGGACGTCTCACCCACCTCAATCTCATCCCCCTCAACCCGACGCCCGGTTCGCCGTGGACGGCCGCCGACCCCGACGTCCAGGAGGAGTTCGTCCACCTCGTGCGGGAGCAGGGTGTGGCCGTCACCGTCCGGGACACCAGGGGCCGGGAGATCGACGGCGCCTGCGGCCAGCTCGCGGCAGCGCTGGAGGACTGATGCGCGACGTCGTCATCCTCGGCAGCACCGGCTCCATCGGGGTGCAGGCGCTCGACGTCATCGCCCGGAACCCCGATCGCTTCCGGGTCGTGGCCCTCGCTGCGGGGGGTTCCGATCCGGTGGCCCTGGCCGATCAGGTCACCCGGTTCCGGGTACCGGTTGTGGGAGTCGCCGACCCCGCAGCCGCCGACGCGGTCCGCCGCCTGGTGGAGCCCACGACCGAGGTGCGCAGCGGACCGCGGGCCGCCATCGACATCGCCGGATCGGACTGCGACGTGGTCCTCAACGGCATGTCCGGAGCCGCGGGCCTCGAACCCACCGTCGCCGCTCTGAAGGCGGGCAGCACCCTTGCGCTGGCCAACAAGGAGTCCCTCATCATCGGCGGTCCCATCGTGACGCGCCTGGCGGCCGCCGACCAGATCGTGCCCGTCGACTCCGAGCATTCGGCGCTCGCCCAGGCGCTGAGATCCGGACGGTCCGACGAGGTGCGCCGACTCATCCTCACGGCCAGCGGGGGGCCGTTCCGCGGCCGCACCCGCGCGCAGTTGGCGGATGTCACGCCGCAGGAGGCGCTCCGACACCCCACCTGGGACATGGGGCCCTTGGTGACCATCAACTCAGCGACTCTCGTCAACAAGGGTCTCGAGGTCATCGAGGCTCACCTGTTGTTCGGCATCGGGTTCGACCGGATCGACGTCGTGGTCCATCCCCAGTCCGTCGTGCACTCCATGGTGGAGTTCACCGACGGCTCGACGATCGTGCAGGCCAGCCCACCGGACATGCGCCTGCCCATCGCACTCGGCCTGTCGTGGCCCGATCGCACCCCCGACGCCGCACCCTCCTGTGACTGGACCGACGCGGTGACCTGGACGTTCGAGCCCGTCGACCGCGGGGCCTTCCCGGCGCTCGACCTCGCAGCCCAAGTCGGACAGGCCGGTGGTGTGCTCCCCGCGGTGTTCAACGCCGCCGATGAGGTGGCAGTGGCCGGATTCCTCGAGGGTGTTCTGCCGTTCCCGGGAATCGTGGATACCGTGGAGAGCGTTGTCGCAGGGTACGACGGTCGGTTCGACGCCCGAGACGGGAACGCCCTGGGCGTCGAAGACGTCCTAGCCGCAGACGAGTGGGCGAGGGGACAGGCCCGGGCGCTCATCACGTCGAGGAACTGAGGGAGGAAGCCATGGGCGATGTCGTCGCCAATGTCGTGGGAATCCTCGTCTTCATCCTGCTCATCTTCGTGTCCATCGGGCTCCACGAGTACGGCCACTTCGCCACTGCCAAACACTACGGGGCGAAAGTCACCGAGTTCATGATCGGATTCGGCCCCGCCCTTCTGTCGAAGGTGAAGGGGGAGACCCGCTACGGCATCAAGGCGATTCCGGTCGGCGGGTATGTGCGCATCGTCGGGATGTACCCCCCGGGGAGGACGGACCGGCCCGAGTCGCCCGGGCGCTTCGGCCACCTTGTCGACGAGGCCCGCAAGCAGTCGCTCGCCGAGGCCGAGCCCGGCGACGAGAACCGCCTGTTCTACCGACTGCCCGTCCACCAGCGGGTGGCCGTCATGCTGGCCGGCCCCTTCATGAACCTCATCCTGGCCGTGCTGCTGTTCGGCGCGATGCTCGTCGGTGTCGGTCTCCCGCAGCCCACCGCCCAACTCGACGCCGTGGTCCCCTGCATTCCGTCCGTGGCCAACCCCGACGGTCGAACGGACACCGCCGGCAACTGCCCCGAGGGCTCCATGAGCGCGGCCGCGCAGGCGCAGTTGGCGCCGGGGGACCGCATCGTGGCGATCGACGGCACACCCGTGACCGAGTGGACCGACATCTCCGCCGCGCTCGCGGCGGCCGCCGGTCCCACCGAGATCACCGTGGCCCGCGGGGTCGAGACCGTCACACGGGACGTGGACCTGTCGCCCATCGACTATCCGCTGTTCGACGACAAGGGCAACCCCACGGGGGAGACCGTCCAGCGCAACTTCCTCGGTGTGCGACCCGCCGTCGACTACGTCGGGCTCCCGGTGACCGCCGTGCCCGGGTATATGTGGGACGTCGCCGCCCAATCCGTGGCTGCCCTGTTCACGATGCCCCAGCGGGTGTACGAACTCGGCGTGACCCTCGCGACGAACGGCGAACGGAGTATCGAGAGCCCCGTCAGCGTTGTCGGTGTGACGCGTCTCGGCGGGGAGATCGCGGCTGCAGATGAACCCACGGATGCCAAGATCGGTTCATTCCTCGGCCTGGCCGCGTCGCTGAACCTCTTCCTCTTCCTGTTCAATCTTCTCCCCATCCTCCCGCTCGACGGCGGCCACGTGGCGGCTGCGCTGTACGAGGGGGCGCGTCGGAAGTGGGCCTCGTGGCGCGACCGGCCCGACCCGGGACCCGTCGACACCGCGCGGTTGCTCCCCCTCACCTATTCGGTGGCAATTCTGCTGATCAGTGTGGGCGCACTGGTCATCTGGGCCGATATCGTCAAGCCCATCACCCTCGGTGGCTGAGGCTCCACCGCCGGACAAAGAGGAGAATCATGAGGACGACCGCCGCTTTCGGCGTTGTTGCGCTGGCCGTCGCGGCCACCGCCACGTTCGTCCCGGCGTCCTCTGCGCAGGACGCGCCGGGTGCAGCGTCGGGAACGACGACCGTCGTGGCGGTCGGGGACATCG
Organism: uncultured Micrococcales bacterium; assembly: GCA_903915555.1. Taxonomy (GTDB): domain Bacteria; phylum Actinomycetota; class Actinomycetes; order S36-B12; genus CAIWTL01. The sequence goes on from CAIWTL010000499.1 coordinate 8,366, forward strand.
CCTGCCAGCCGGGCACACCGGGCTACAACAAGGGCAACGGACGCGGGAAGGTGTGCCGACAGAAGTCCACAGCCGCGCTCGCCACGTCCATCGACCCCGATGCCGTGCTCATGCTGGGCGACCTGCAGTACGAGGACGGCTACCGACGGGACTACGCCCTCGCGTTCGATCGGACATGGGGCAAGCCCTTCCTCGACCGGACCGACCGCTCCGCCAACCGCATGTGGCCGGTCCCGGGCAATCACGACTACCGCGACCCCCATGCGGTCGGATACTTCTCCTACTTCAACGGGGGAACCCCCGCCAAGCCCGCCCCCACCGGCATCGCCGGCGCCACGCACAAAGGGTGGTACCGCTATGACGGCATCCCCGGCTGGACCCTCCTGGCGCTGAACGCCGACTGCACCTACCTCAAGGGTGGCTGCGACCAGGACAGCGCCCAGTACACGTGGCTGAAGAAACAGCTGAAAAGCACCGAACAGTGCACCCTCGCCTACTGGCACCAGCCCCTGTTCAACAAGGGCAAGGAGGCATCCGCCCACGGCACCCGCGACTGGTGGCGCGAGTTGTACAAGGCGGGGGCCGACCTGGTCCTCAACGGCCACGACCACACCTATCAGCGCTTCCCCCGCCTGAGCCCGGCGGGGAAGCCGGACCCGCGGGGCATCCAGCAGATCACAGTGGGCACCGGGGGAGTCGACCTCACGGGCTTCGCCAAGAAGCCCAGCCAGCCATCCGTCGTCACGAAGAGCAACACCACGCTCGGGGTCCTGCAGTTGGAACTCGGCGCCGGCTCCTACACCTGGCGGTTCCAGCGTGCGACCTTCCCCGGCAACGGCCAGTACTCCGACTCGGGATCGTCGACCTGCGTATGACCTGCGTATGAGCCGTCGCCACAGTCCCGTGTTGGGTTCCCGGCATGGTGGGCGCGATACTGGGCACACCTACCGTCGGAGGTATCAGTGACCGCCATTCCGTTGGGTTCGCCCACCGTCGCCACGCTGGCGCCCAGGCGCCGGAGCAGGCAGATCGTCCTCAGACACCCCACGCATCCCGTGAGAGTCGGCGGCGACGCCCCGGTGTCGGTGCAGTCGATGACCACCACCGTGACCGCCGACGTCAACTCGACCCTGCAGCAGATCGCGGAACTGACGGCGGCCGGTTGTCAGGTGGTGCGCGTCGCGGTACCCAGCGCGGACGACGCCGAGGCACTCCCGATCATCGCCGCGAAGTCGAACATCCCGGTCATCGCCGACATCCACTTCCAGCCGAAATACGTCTACGCCGCCATCGACGCCGGGTGCGCCGGGGTCCGCGTCAACCCCGGGAACATCAAGAAGTTCGACGACCAGGTCGCCCAGATCGCCAGGGTCGCCGGCGACGCGGGAACCCCCATCCGCATCGGTGTCAACGCCGGCTCCCTCGACCCGCGGCTGCTCCAGAAGTACGGCAAGGCGACCCCCGAGGCCCTCGTCGAGTCGGCCCTGTGGGAGTGCTCCCTGTTCGAGGAGCATGGCTTCACCGATATCAAGATCTCCGTCAAGCACCACGATCCGGTCGTGATGGTGCAGGCCTATCGGCTGCTGGCCGAACAGTGCGACTACCCCCTACACCTCGGTGTCACGGAGGCCGGCCCCGCCCAGCAGGGCACCATCAAGTCGGCCGTCGCCTTCGGTGCACTGTTGTCCCAGGGGATCGGGGACACCATCCGTGTGTCGCTGTCCGCCCCCCCCGTCGAAGAGGTCAAGGTGGGGCGCGGCATCTTGGAGTCCCTCAATCTGCGCGAACGCGGCCTCGAGATCGTCTCGTGCCCGTCCTGCGGTCGGGCCCAGGTGGACGTCTACACCCTGGCCGAACAGGTCACCGCCGGTCTCCAGGGTCTCGAGGTCCCGCTCAGGGTCGCGGTCATGGGCTGTGTCGTCAACGGACCCGGTGAGGCGCGGGAGGCCGATCTGGGAGTCGCCAGCGGGAACGGCAAGGGCCAGATCTTCGTCAAGGGCGAGGTGATCAAGACGGTCCCCGAAGCCCAGATCGTCGAGACGCTCATCGA
>CAIWTL010000500.1 GCA_903915555.1 uncultured Micrococcales bacterium
ACCGAGGCGCTGCAGAAGGCCCTGCGGTCCCTGGAGCGACCGGATGCGGCCTTCGGTTGGGCCGGGACCCCGCCGCAGGACCCGGCCGCCCTCCTCACCGAGGCCGCCGTGCCCCGCGACGGTCGGCTGCGACTCGTGCAGCAGGCGTTGTGGGGGGGTGCGACGGTGGGCCAGGCCCACGACGCCACCGGCATCGACCCGTGGTTCCTCGATCAGATCGACCTGCTCAACGACATCGCGGAACAGGTCCGCGCGGCAGGTGTCCTCGAGCCCGACCTCGTCCGTCTTGCGAAACGTCACGGGTTCTCCGACCGGCAACTGGGGGACATCCTCGACCTCGACGAGACGGTCGTCCGCGGGGTCCGCCACGCGCTGGGTATCCGACCCGTCTACAAGACCGTGGACACGTGCGCGGCCGAGTTCGCCGCCCGCACCCCGTACCACTATTCCTCCTACGACGAGGAGACCGAGGTCGAGCCCGGTCGCCGCCCCAAGGTCCTGATCCTCGGGAGCGGCCCCAACCGGATCGGGCAGGGGATCGAGTTCGACTACTCGTGCGTGCACGCCAGCCTCACCCTGCGCGAGGCGGGTTACGAGACGGTGATGATCAACTGCAACCCGGAGACCGTGTCCACCGACTACGACACGTCCGACCGGTTGTACTTCGAACCGCTCACCCTCGAGGACGTCCTCGAGGTCCATCACGCCGAATCCGCCACCGGTGAGGTCGTCGGCGTCATCGTGCAGCTCGGCGGCCAGACGCCCCTGGGACTCGCCCAGGCGCTCAAGGACCTCGGCCTCCCCGTCGTGGGAACCTCGCCGGAGTCGATCCACCTGGCCGAGGACCGTGGGGCCTTCGGTCGGGTCCTCATGCAGGCCGGTCTGCCCGCCCCCAAGCACGGCACCGCCTTCTCCTTCGACGAGGCGCGCGCGATCGCCCACGAGATCGGCTACCCCGTGCTGGTGCGGCCGTCCTACGTCCTCGGCGGACGTGGCATGGAGATCGTCTACGACGACGACATGCTGGCCGGGTTCCTCGAACGCGCCACCCGCATCAACCCGGAGCACCCGGTCCTGATCGACCGATTCCTCGACGACGCCATCGAGATCGACGTGGACGCCCTCTACGACGGCACCGACCTCTTCCTCGCCGGCGTCATGGAGCACATCGAGGAAGCAGGTATCCACTCCGGTGACTCCGCCTGTGCGCTGCCGCCCATCACCCTCGGTCATGCCGAGATCGAGCGCATCCGCGAGTCCACGCGCGCCATCGCCGACGGTGTCGGGGTACGCGGGCTGCTCAACGTCCAGTACGCCCTGGCCGGTGACGTCCTCTACGTGCTCGAGGCCAACCCCCGCGCCTCGCGGACCGTGCCCTTCGTCTCCAAGGCCACTGCCGTCCCCCTCGCCAAGGCTGCCGCGCGGGTCATGATGGGCGAGCGCATCGCCGAGTTGCGTGCCGACGGGACGCTCCCGGAGCGCGGTGACGGCGGCACCCTGCCCATCGGCGCCCCCATCGCCGTGAAGGAAGCGGTGCTGCCCTTCGGCCGGTTCCACGGGGTCGACACGGTCCTCGGGCCCGAGATGCGCTCGACGGGCGAGGTCATGGGGATCGACTCCTCCTTCGGGACCGCATTCGCGAAGTCGCAGTCGGGCGCCTACAGCGGCGGACTCCCTTCCTCGGGTCGGGTCCTGGTGAGTGTCGCCAACCGTGACAAGCGGTCCATGATCTTCCCGGTGAAGCGGCTGTCCGATCTCGGATTCGAGATCCTCGCCACCGAGGGCACCGCCGAGATCCTGCGCCGCAACGGCTTGAAGGTCTCCGTCGTGCGCAAGCACCGCGAAGGACCCGGGCCGTCGGGGGAGCCGACCACCATCCAGGCCATCAATGCCGGGGACGTCGACCTGATCGTCAACACTCCGTTCGGGGTCGGGACGAGGCTCGACGGCTACGAGATCAGGACGGCGGCCGTCACCCACGGCGTCCCCTGCATGACCACGACAGCGGGACTCGCCGCGGCCGTCCAGGGCATCGAGGCCTCCCGGGAGGCCGCGGTCGGCGTCCGCTCCCTGCAGGAGCACGCCGCCGATCTGGCGCGATTGCGGGCCGAGGCCGCCGGATGAACCCGGGCGCGCAGTGGCGCGCCAAGGTGCTGGCGCGCAGACAGAGCGGCCGGTACATGGTGCTGACCGTTACGGCTCCGCGGATCGCCGAACGCTGCCGACCCGGACACGTCGTCACCGCCGCCGTCGGTGGCGACTCCGGCCTGCTGCTGCGCCGGCAGCTCTGGATCGGGGCGAGTTCGGCATCGGGGCGCGACGGGGGTGCGCTGGAGATCGTGCTGGACACCGCCGAGGCCGGCGCTCGGCGGATCGCGGAGACCG